>JAHOYZ010000004.1 GCA_019038695.1 Candidatus Zixiibacteriota bacterium | reverse complement strand
ATAACTCACCATCCATAGTCTACAGATTCACAGTTGACTCCGGCTGCTGCAACGGTGACGGTTTGCGCGGCAATGTCGACTACGAATTACCCGATGAAATCAACATCGCAGACTTGACCTATCTGGTCTCTTATTTATTCACTGGCGGTCCAGAGCCGCCATGCGTAGAGGAAAGTGACATAGACGGCAATGGCGAGATCAATATCGCTGACCTGACCTATTTGGTTTCGTACTTGTTCACCGGTGGTCCACCACCGATAGTGTGTCCGTAGCACGATTTCTAAACGTTAGCTTGTAAATCACGCTACTGAATTCTCGACTACCCAGTTGCGATATTCGTATAGTCAACCTTGTGTGAATTCAAGAGACCGTAACCACATTGGTATCTAAGTGCGAACGTGCCGCAGTTTTAAATAGTCCACTATGGCCAACTTCTCTTTGTCTAACTTCTTTCAATTACAAGAGTTGTCATAACCTGAATTGGTTGTTTGAGACGTTTTGTGACAAATGACCATTGAAAAGAACCAGAGATGGTAACTTTGTACATCCGAAACGGCCAGTATTATGTCAATTATTCAGTAAATGACAAACTGTGTCGTTTTAGTCTAATACGGACAAGTTGTATCCAGACTAGCGAAGCTCACTTGCAATTGCTGTAATGTAAGGTAGCCTACTGACGGGTCAGATCGGTTGGGAAGTTATACTTGTGAAGTGCCTGACTTAACACCGCCAGTGTTCATGGACACCAGGTAAGATAGTCTCCACCACCAAACAAATACAGTACCATGAGCGAAAGATCTGCAATGTTGACTTGATCGTCGAGGCTGCCATCCACATTGGCCTCGGAAACACAAATGCAATCAGTCGTGTTGTTCCTGAACAAGTAGGCTACCAGCGCTACCAAATCACCCAGTGTAATTTCGTCCTCAGGGTCACAATCAATATTCCCAGCCATCCCGCTACAAACGTCCTCCGAGGTGGTCCGGGAAATTACATTTGATATTGGCGACCAGTTGAGATTTTCGTCCGCCGTTTTGATTGCGAAGTAATATTTGGTCATAGATTCAAGACCGGAAACAGTTAAAAACTGAGTTGTTCCCGATGGTAGGGGATGGTCAGGATCATCCACCTGGGTGGCATTGTCAAAGTTGGCCTGGTTTATCGGCTGTGTGCTATATCGGATATCATACAAGTCAGCCTGACCAACTGTCCCATCATCACCCGGGGCTGTCCATTGTAAGGTCACGCAGTGGGGTCCGGGAGAGGCCATGATGGCTCCAGAAACAGCGAGAACTGCAGAGCAGATTATCACCATTCGGATTGCGCGGTAAACCCCGGAACTCCGCGCCGATGAATCTTTAAAAATTAACTTCATTTGCCTAGAACTAATATCTCCTTGCCAATAATCTTTACAATACAGTCTGGTCAATTTGGACCTAAGAATGTAATCGCAGACACACAAATCGATAATCGCAGAGTACCGGTCTGACTCTGTTGATAATTGAGGCCAAGGATACTACCTAAGGTACTGTTTGGCAAGGTCGAATACCGAGATAAGCCAGGAATTGTTAAGGCTGGGTGTTTATCAAAGAATACGACACTTAAAGTGAATAAGACTAAACTGATAGAAAGGAGGCGGCGGGCTTGCCATTCTGGTCTCAAAGTAACAGTGGCTCAGATTTAATGTTGCCTTTCTGAATCGTTTGAGGATGTAGAAGGTTTATTGACTTCACAAAGTGAAATATTCTTAATTGTGAATAGATGCGAAAGAATGTATAGTCCTACTGATAGGTATTAGCATGTACCAGTCTGGAATACTAGCAGGTTACGCATATTGGTAATGAGCAGGTTTCCGGCATGACGGCTTGAACCAGCAACGAAAGAAGATTACGTGAGTAAGAAGCAGCAGAACGCGATATCCCCGACTAGAAACGAAAACTATCCGGAGTGGTACCAGCAAGTAATCAAGGCCGCCGAGATGGCTGAAATGTCATCTGTTCGAGGGTGCATGGTTATCAGGCCGTGGGGCTTCGGCATTTGGGAACAACTCAAGAACGATCTGGATCGACGTATACGCGAGACTGGTCATGAAAACGCTTATTTCCCGCTGTTTATCCCGCTTAGTTTTCTTGAGAAAGAAGCAGGTCACGTTGAGGGTTTTGCCAAGGAATGCGCGATTGTCACGCATCACAGACTGGTGGAGAAGGACGGAGCGCTTGTTCCTACTGGCAAGCTGGAAGAACCGTTGGTGGTTCGTCCGACATCTGAGACGATTATCGGACGGTCATTTGCCAAGTGGATTCAGTCCTATCGGGATTTGCCGTTGCTGATAAATCAGTGGGCCAATGTTGTCAGGTGGGAGATGCGCCCCCGGATTTTCCTGCGTACGACCGAGTTTCTGTGGCAGGAAGGGCACACCGCTCATGCCAATGAAATAGAAGCTATCGAAGAAACAGAACGAATGCTCGAAGTGTACCGTAGTTTTGCCGAAGAGACTCTTGCCATACCAGTCATCGTCGGAGAGAAGACCGAGGCCGAACGATTCCCCGGGGCTACAAGTACATACTGTATAGAAGCAATGATGCAGGATCATAAGGCGTTGCAAGCGGGTACATCTCATTATCTGGGGCAGAATTTCTCAACCGCATTCAGTATTGAGTTTGCCAATGTAGATGGTGACCTTGAACATGCCTATACTACTTCCTGGGGTGTCTCCAGCCGTATGATCGGAGCGGTCATAATGGTGCATTCCGACGACGATGGGCTGTGTCTGCCCCCGAAGATAGCCCCCAGTCATGTCGCGATTATTCCCGTGCTCAACAAGCCGGAACTGGCTGAGCAGATATTGGCTTACTGTCGTGAGATCGCGGAAAATCTCGGACAGTTGAGTTTTGACGGTCAACCGGTCAGAGTTAAACTCGATGAGCGCGACATCCGGCCAGTAGACAAAAAATGGCAATGGATCAAACGTGGTGTTCCTATTCGACTGGAAGTAGGACCGCGTGATATGGAGTCCAATTCGGCTTTTATGGGCCGACGCGACAAGGGAGTCAAAGAGGCCGTTGGCGTTAACAAGTCAGAGTTGGCCGAAGTAGTTGGTCGGACCCTGGGGGAGATACAGCAGAACCTCTTCAATCGCGCCAAGGCAGTTCTTGACGACAACATCAACCGTGACCTTGTCGACTTCGCAGCGTTCACCGACTACTTCACACCTAAGAATGACGTGAAGCCAGAAATCCATGGCGGCTTTGCCTGGTGTAAGTGGTGCGGAAGCGCAGAATGCGAAAGCAAGGCGGCTGAGATGAAAGTCACTATCCGTTGTCTGCCGCTTGAACAGTCCGGTAGTGAGGGTAAGTGTATTATCTGTGGTGGTGCCGCCAAGACTGACGCCGTGTTTGCCAAGTCGTATTGAGTTAGAATTGAATCGTAGGAATATCATTTAACCCCGATATTGGCTGGAGGTTAAACTGTGAATTCACAGGACAAGAAGATCGACTGGTCGGACAAGTGTTTCAGAGAGATGCTTGTATACCAGCGGAAATCAGCCATACACAAGCACGGTCGAGATCGCATTGCCGGTTTCTATGGATTGCGCCCCGGTATGACGGTGCTGGATGTCGGTTGTGGGCTTGGATTCCTGGGTCGCAATTACTGGGGATTTTTCGGTGAAGGGGGACACTATATTGGAGTAGATGTGTCGCCCGATCTTCTGGAGCAAGCGCGCAAGGGATCGAGCGAGTGGGCTGATGGAGGGGAAGCTAGCTTCACTGCCGGTGATGTATATAGTCTGCCATTTGCTGATAACACCATCGATGCTGTGATGTGTCAGACGCTCCTGATGCATCTGAAGGATCCGGAGCAAGCTCTACGGGAGATGATTCGCGTCGTCAAACCAGGTGGCGTAGTGATCTGCCAGGAACCGGATAACCTGACCCCTCAACTCAAGAAGCGGCATTGGTCACTTCCGGATGACAGTATCGAGGATTTGCTATTGAGGACCAAGGTTGCGGTATTGTGCAACAAGGGTCGTATCAAACTCGGTTTAGGCGATGACAGCATAGGTCCCAGAGTGTATCTCATGATGCGGCAATTGGGTTTGACCACTGTAGATGTAACCACTACTGAATACGTTCCTCATCTCTATCCTCCCTACACCGACAAGCAGGAGAAGGTTCAGTTGGAGATGATTCAGAAGCAGGTGCTCGACGATGAACGAAGCGAAACACTGAGAGAGCGATGGCGCAGGGATTTCATGGCCGGGGGAGGAACGCCTGAGGAATGGGCGCGTTACTGCACGTATGGCGACAAACTCATCGCACAAATGAGAGAACAGATCAACGATGAGTGTTACTTCTATTGCGGGGCATATCCCCAATACTATACCAAGGGCATCAAGCCCAGGAATTGATGGCCGCTCATACTGACCGCCATAGTCGTTTTCTCAGCAGATAATCGAATCCCTCGTGACGTTTAACCTCTGGCGAGTTACTTCTTCTGCGCCTTCTCAATCCGTGCCCAGGTGTCGCGCAATGTGACAGTACGATTGAAGACAGGCTTTCCCGGAGTTGAGTCCACAGTATCCACACAGAAATATCCACGTCGCTCGAACTGGTAGCGGCTCCCCGGTTTAGCATCGACGAGGCCTGGTTCCACTAGCGCTGTGATTATTTCCAACGAGTCAGGATTAAGATTATCTTTGAAGTCTTCGCCCTCGCTGACAGCCATCGGGTTCTCTTTCGTGAATAGCCGATCATACAAACGGGTCTTAGCTTCAATGGCATGGGAAGCTGACACCCAGTGAATAGTACCTTTTACTTTGCGGCCGTCGGGGGAATCACCACCGCGAGTTGCCGGATCGTAAGTGCAGTGGACTTCGGCAATCTCGCCAGTTTGATCGTCCTTGACGAAATCTGTACAGGTAATGAAAAACCCGTAGCGCAGTCGAACTTCACGTCCGGGAGACAGACGGAAATATTTCTTTGGCGGGTCCTCGCGGAAGTCTTCACGTTCAATATACAATTCGCGCGAGAACGGAATCTTGCGTGTTCCGGCAGATGCGTCTTCAGGGTTATTGATGGCATCTAACTGCTCGGTCTGATCTTCGGGGTAGTTGTCAATGACGACCTTGAGGGGATTGAGGACGCCCATCACTCGAAGTGAATGTTTGTTGAGGTCTTCGCGGATGGCAAATTCCAAATCGGCTACTGCCACTATGCTGTCGCGTTTGGCAATACCTATCCTGTCCATGAAGTTGCGGATTGCCTCGGGAGTGTAGCCACGTCGTCGTAAACCGGACAGAGTAGGCATCCGGGGATCATCCCACCCGGTAACATGAGCACCCTCGACCAGTTCGCGGAGCTTACGTTTGCTCAACACTGTATAGCTGAGGTTCAGCCGTGCGAACTCAATTTGTTGCGGATGATGTATACCGAGTTGTTCAACGCACCAATCATATAGCGGACGGTGATCCTCGAAATCAAGATCACACAATGAATGCGTGATGCCTTCGATGGAATCCGATTGCCCATGCGCCCAGTCATACATGGGATAGATGCACCATTTGTCGCCAGTGCGATGATGATGAGCATGGAGGACACGGTAGATGACCGGGTCGCGCATATTCAGATTCCCCGCAGACATATCGATTTTCGCCCGTAGCACACGGGTGCCATCTTCGAATTCTCCGGCCCGCATTCGTTCGAACAGGTCGATGTTCTCTTCGACGGGGCGATTACGATAAGGGCTATCCTTGCCCGGTTCGGTCAGAGTGCCGCGATATTTCCTGATCTCGTCAGCCGATAGGTCGTCGACATACGCTTTGCCAGACTTAATTAGCTTCAAGGCGAACTCATAGAGCTGATCAAAGTAATCTGAGGCATAGAAAAGGCGATCGTCCCAGTCAAATCCCAACCAACGAATATCTTCCATGATAGCATCGACGTATTCAGTTTCCTCACGAGTCGGATTTGTATCGTCGAAACGGAGGTTACATAGACCACCATAGTCGGTGGCGACACCGAAGTTCAGGCAGATCGATTTGCCGTGACCGATGTGAAGGTAGCCGTTTGGTTCCGGGGGAAAACGAGTATGAACGCGGCTGTCGTTCTTGTTGTTGGCCAGGTCCTGATCGATTATGTCGCGGATGAAATTGGTCGGTTTGATCGGTTCGTCTGGGGACATGTTGTTCTCTTGTCTCTTCCTGTTTTGAGTAGGTCGAAACCGTCTTCGGTTTCGACAGTATTGTTTGGAAAGTACGGGAGTCAACATTGTATGACAAGGTCTTTGTTGACCGGTTGCTTCCCTTAAATACATATTGGCGAGGATATGGATTTGAATGAATCGAGGTCTGGACCGGAAAGGTCGGAATAAATGTCTAAGTATGATCGACAGAAGATAGGCGAGATGTTCGATGGCCAGAGCACCGACCGGGATCGAACCGGCGAACCAGGACAGGCATCAGAGGACAGCGTTCTCTACCGTGTAGGTAAACTGGTGCTGAGTGAGTTGTCGCTTGGTAAGGAGGATATCCTCCTTGACGTTGGGACCGGATGTGGTGAATGGGCTTTGGCGGCTGCGGCGCGCTGTCGGCGGGTAATCGGTCTCGACATAAGCTCCAGTAGTTTGGATCATGCGCGAGTGAGGGCGGACAAGTTAGGACTGGCTAATGTGATCTTTGCTCTCGGTTCGTTTGAGGAACCACAGGCACACATAGATCTGAGTAGCCATCGGATCAATCGGATGGCGGCGGTATATGCCCTGCATCATCTCCCGGACGACCTCAAAGCAAGAAGCATCAAAGGTCTGGCATCTCTGTTAACTCGCCCCGGACGGATGGTTGTCGGTGATCTGATGTTCTTCGAAGATCCTGCATTGCATACGGCCGCTTTCGAGGAAGTAGACTACGATGGGGGCGAGACAGACTTTCCCTGCAAAGCGGATTTCCTGACGGATCTATTTCAGAATCTTGGAGCTGAGGTCGTGGTCCGTCGAGTGCATCCGCTGGTGGGAGTGGTTACCGCCTGGTTCGTGTAGGCGTCGTAGCGCGGAGCCCTTCAGCGGTTCCGAGAGTCTGCCTGTTGACGGTGATATGCTAGGACGTGCGTCATGAAACTCTCACGCTTGTGATCATCATCGAGGTCTATGGCGTGAATGACTGGAAGCTGGGGATACCGACGCATCAGCTCGGCGGCAAAAATACCGGTTCCTTTGCGAACAATGCGACCCGATTTGAGGATGATCTTCTCACCGCGAATAGCGCAGCTTGGGGATTTGTCTTTGAAGATGAAGGCACTGAAGTGCTTTATGTCTTTTTTTTGAAGCCTGATTGATGCTGACTGCCTGAGTTTGTCGGTCAGGTCGGTTTCGGATTCACGGCCGATGGCTCGTGGATTTCCAATTTCTCCGATGAGATCAATCGGTTCACGGGGAACACTCAGCCCGGCATCAAGTTCGGGGCAAATCGGCAGCAGTTTGACTCGCTGTGCGAGCCTATTTGCTATCCATTCATGCCGCCTGTGTTCACCGTCGTAGCGAACTTTGTGTCCCAGGAGACAGGCACTAACGGCTATGACGATCTTGTCCTCACTCATCAATTAGAGTATACGAAACAAAGATGAATTACGCACTAATTATGGACACGGAGGGTGGTCGATTCAAACATGTTTGGACCGGGAGTATCGTAGGCTGGAAAGCGTGACCGGTTGAGCGAGTCCAGCAGACTTAATAGCTTGACAAGTTGACTCGCAGCAAGTTATTTCAAAGGCAAATTTGTCGGGCAACCTTCGATTGTGGTCCGACTACGAAGAGGTTTGTGTATTATTGCTTGTTAATTATTTCACAAGCCGACATAGTTTGAAGCATAATTGAGAATGCCTGCACCTTTGGGGTCAGGTCTATAAGGAGAGTAGTATGGCCGAATACGAACCGGTCCAGGATGAGATCAAGGCTGATACCTTAGTCGTTGGCGGTGGAATTGCCGGCATGACGACGGCTATCGAAACGGCCGAGGTTCAGAAACATGTGATCCTCGCAGAACGACTGCCATCACTTGGTGGACGGGTAGCCGCGATGAACCAGTATTTCCCTAAGCTATGTCCGCCGACTTGCGGCATTGAGATCAATCTTAAGAGAATACGGGTCAGTCCTTACATCCGGGTGCTCACGCTTGCCGAGGTGACTGATGTTTCGGGTAAGCCGGGCGACTACACGGTGACGATGACACTCAATCCACGTTTTGTGAATGATCGCTGTACCTGTTGCGATAAGTGCGCTGAAGTGTGCGAAATTGAGCGCGTCGATGATTTCAATTATGGCATGAAGAAGACAAAAGCGGTCTATCTGCCGCACCTGATGTCTTACCCGCCACACTACGTTGTTGATCCGGAGTTTGCCGGTGACGAACGGATGAAGAAATGTGCCGAGGCCTGCGAATACGACGCTATCGAGCTTGAAATGAAACCTCGCACGGTAACGATTAAGGTCGGAGCTGTTGTCTGGGCGACTGGATGGAAACCTTACGATGCATCCAAGATAGATAATCTGGGATATGGTAAGTACGACAACATTGTCACCAACTTGATGATGGAGCGGTTGGCTTCCAAGACTGGCCCGACGGACGGTAAGGTTGTTCGCCCTTCAGATCAGGGTGAGATTAAAAGTATTGGATTCGTTCAGTGTGCTGGTTCACGTGATGAGAACCACCTGCCGTATTGTTCGGCGGTGTGTTGTCTGGCTTCGATGAAGCAGGCTACCTATATCCGCGAGCAGTATCCTGAAGCCGACGTACACTTGTTCTATATTGATGTTCGCTCTCCAGGCCGTCTTGAGGATTTCTATGTCAAGAGCCAGGAAGATGAGAAACTGCATTTCCATCGCGGCAAGGTTGGTGCTATTACTGAGAACCCGGCCAACAAGAATGTCATTCTGGAAGCTGAGAATACATTGACCGGTGAGATAACAAAGACAGAGGTAGATATGGCTGTCCTGGCAGTGGGTATGGTGCCCAATACTGCTGATGACAAGCCGCCTCTGGACACAGTCCAGGATGAGTTTGGCTTCATTGTTCCTAGCAACCAGGGGGTAATTGGGGCCGGGACTGTCCATCGTCCTTTCGAGGTTTCGGCCTCAATACAGGATGCCACCGGAGCTGCGCTTAAGGCCATCATAGCCGGGGGGAGGAAGTAAGTCATGGATACGAAGATTGGCATCTATATTTGCAAGGGCTGCGAGATTGGCAAATCCCTCGATTGCGACAAGTTGGTAGAAGAGAATGCTTCCAAAGTCGTGGTCTGTAAAACTCATGATATCCTTTGCACGCCGGAAGGCATAAAGTGTATCAAAGACGATATCAAAGCCGAAGGTCTCAACCGAGTTATTGTAGCTGCGTGCTCGGCCCGTGTTTTCCCAGAGATGTTCCAGTTTGGTGGCGATATCCTCACCGACCGCGTTCCTATTCGCGAGTATGTGACTTATACGCACGAGCCAAATGATGAAGACACGCAAACGATGGCGGAGGACTATATCGCCATGGGGATCGCCCGTGTTGAGACTACTGAAGTTCCTGAACCTCATATTGAGGAAACGAGCAAAGATATTCTGGTCGTTGGTGGTGGCATGACCGGCATGACAGCGGCCAATGCTGCTGCTGATGCAGGCTACAAGGTTCATCTCGTGGAAAAAGAAGCCGAGCTTGGTGGTTGGGCCAGGAAGTTCACTAAGGGTTTTCCCAAACAGCCGCCCTATGATCAGCCGGTTACTATTGGGTGCGAAGAATTGGTTAAGGCTGTTACGTCGAGTGAGAATATTACTATTCACACCTCAACAACTATTGAGAAGACGGCGGGCCAGCCAGGCCAGTTTGACGTAACGATGAACAACGGTTCCCAGGAAACGCATCGGGTGGGTGCTATTATTCTGTCCAGTGGCTGGAAACCGTATGAGACGGATAAACTCAGCAACTGGGGTTATGGCGTTTCTCCTGATGTGGTTACCAATATCGAGTTAGAAGAGATGGTAAGCAACGGCAGCATCAAGCGCCCGTCTACCGGCAAGGATGTTGAGAGCGTTGTATTTTTGCAGTGTGCCGGTTCGCGCGATCAGGAACATTTGCCATACTGTTCGGCGGTTTGCTGTCGAGTATCACTGAAGCAGGTCAA
Organism: Candidatus Zixiibacteriota bacterium; assembly: GCA_019038695.1. NCBI lineage: Bacteria > Pseudomonadati > Candidatus Zixiibacteriota > Candidatus Zixiibacteriota bacterium. Next base: position 58,451 of record JAHOYZ010000004.1, on the reverse strand, counting down.
GTATGTACGTGAGCAGTATCCCAACGCCAAGGTGTTCGTGGTATACAAAGATGTTCGGTCGCCGCAACAGTTCGAGATGTTCTATGCTGCGGTGCAGGATGATGATGCGGTGTTTTTCACCAAAGGCGAATTGGAATCTGTTTCCAAGGGTGATGACGGTAAATTGAATGTCGAAGTGTCCGAGACTCTACTCGGTGAGGATATCAGTATCAATGCCGACATGGTTGTTCTCGCTACCGGTATGGTTCCTACCACCAAGGTCGAGGACGAAGGTGCTGAGGATGCGGATGGCACAGAAAACGCAGTCGAGGAAGCTACTCCTGAAGGCGAAACGAGTGATGGCAAGAAGGAAGCTGCCGGTGCAGAAAAGGGTGCTCGCATTCTAAATCTAACCTACCGCCAGGGTACCGATCTGCCAACCCTCAAATATGGTTTCCCTGATTCGCATTTTGTCTGTTTCCCGTATGAAACTCGTCGCACTGGTATCTACGCCGCGGGTGCAGTTCGTGTGCCGATGGACTTTGCCAGCGCTACTAATGATGCGTACGGCGCGACCATGAAGGCTATCCAGGCCGTTGAGTCCTGCGCCAGAGGCGTCGCAGTACATCCCCGCTCAGGTGATGCCGGATTCCCTGATTTCTTTTTCCAGAGATGCACTCAGTGTAAGCGTTGTACTGAGGAATGCCCGTTTGGAACGTTGGATGAGGATGATAAGGGGACACCCAAGCCAAACCCATTCCGTTGTCGTCGCTGTGGTGTTTGTCTCGGTGCTTGTCCTGAGCGTATCGTGTCGTTCAAGGATTTCAACATCAACATGGTCTCGCAGATGATCAAGTCGATTTCTATGCCCGATGAGTTCGACGAGAAACCGCGTATACTTGTTTTTATCTGCGAAAACGATGCTCTGCCGGCGATTGATATGTCGGCTCTGAAGCGTCAGAAATACAATGCCATGTTACGGATCATACCAATCCGTTGCTTGGGATCGATGAGCACGGTTTGGATCAGTGATGCTCTGGCCAGCGGATTCGATGGTGTGATTCTTATTGGCTGTAAGAAGGGTGACGATTATCAGTGTCACTTTGTAAAAGGCTCAGAACTGGCCTCTTATCGTATGGAGAATGTACGTGATAAGCTCAAGCAACTTGTGCTTGAAGAAGAGAGGGTTGAAGTTCATGAGCTATCCATCTCGGATTTCGACAAGATTCCGGGTATTTTCGATGACTTCCTGGAGGTAATGGAAACAGTCGGACCTAACCCGTATAAGGACTTGTAGCAGTCAGATTCGATGTTACTACAGAACCCTCCGCATTAGCGGAGGGTTTTTTTTGATTTTACCACCACCGTAATCTTGGGATTTCACAAGATTACCGGTTCTTTGGTTGAAATATCATTTAGTGAAAATGTAAGATAGTGGTTTGAACATAGCGGCATACGGTTATAAGTAGTTGTTATGTAATTATATATGTTCACTATCTGGGGTTTTCTTGATCAAGAGTAGCATTCTTGAGAGAACAAGAGTTAATGAAATATTTCACAATTATTCCTTGACTAAGGCTGGCAAAATCGTTAATGTTTTCCTTGAAATAGTAGGAAAGATAACCGTTTTGGTATGGTTTTTGTAGCTTGAGGCCAATCAACTTTATAGAGTCGAGGCGTGTTCTGAGTTTCGGAAACTACATTAAGATAATTAAGCACATAACATAAAACGAGTTAAGGCTGGGATTGTCTATACCAGCAAAGATGAGGAGTTACAATGGCTGACACACTACCGAAAACCCCCATGCTTGATGAATTGGAGACGGGGGCTTGGCCAAGCTTCGTTAAGGAGATCAAGACGGCGGCTAAGCGTAGCCCCATGTCTCGCGATCTTCTGGGTCAGTTGGAACAATCATATCGCGAAGGAATCGGCCACTGGAAACACGGCGGTATCGTCGGTGTGATGGGCTATGGCGGCGGCGTTATTGGTCGTTATTCGGACCTTCCCGAAGAATGGCCTGGCGTTTCCCACTTCCATACCATGCGTATTAACCAACCGGCTGGTTGGTATTACACCTCAGAAGCTCTCCGTCAGATCTGTGACATCTGGGAGAAGCGTGGTTCTGGTATGACCAATATGCACGGCTCAACCGGTGACATAATCCTGCTGGGTACAACGACGGACCAGCTGGAACCGATATTTGACGATCTTCAGAAGATCAACTTCGATATTGGTGGTTCGGGATCAGATGTTCGTACTCCCAGTTGTTGCCTTGGTCAATCGCGCTGCGAGTGGGCCTGCTACGACACAATGGCTCTCACGCATGACCTCACCATGACTTATCAGGACGAAATGCACCGTCCGCCATTCCCATATAAGTTCAAGTTCAAGATGTCCGGTTGTCCGAATGACTGTGTGGCTTCGATTGCTCGTGCCGACTTGTCCATTATCGGTACCTGGCGCGATGACATCCAGATGGATCAGGCGGCCGTAAAGGAATACATCGATGGTGGGCTTGATGTAGTCAACGATGTGATTGTCAACTGTCCCGGCAAGTGCATGAGGCTTGATGGTGACAAACTGAGTATTGACAATGAGTTCTGTGTTCGTTGCATGCATTGTATTAACGTGATGCCGAAGGCTCTGCGTCCTGGTAAGGACCGTGGTGCTACGATTCTTCTAGGCTCGAAGGCTCCGATTGTCGAGGGCGCTTTGCTATCGTCCGTGATGATTCCGTTTATGAAGATGGAAGCACCTTACGAGGATCTTAAGGAACTCGTAGAGGCTATCTGGGATATTTGGGGAGATGAAGGTAAGAACCGTGAACGCGTTGGTGAGTTCATTCAGCGTGTAGGCATGGGTAATTTCCTCGAAGCAATCGGTTTAGAACCGACTCCTGAGATGGTTGCTCATCCGCGTGAAAATCCTTATGTGTTCTACGGCGAAGACGAAGGCGAGTAAGATGCTGACTCTTCTAGTGTTGTTTGATGAAAGAAACTATTACAAAATAGAGGTCTAACATGGCAGAGACACATGAACGGCGGACAGACTATGGCCCGCCACATTACGAGCAATTCTTGCCGCCAATCATTAAAGAAAACTACGGCAAGTGGAAATATCATGAGATCATCAAAGGCGGAGTCATGGTTCATGTCTCCGAAAGTGGTGCAAAACTTTACACGGTCCGGGCAGCCTCGGGTCGTCTGATCTCGGTCGATAAGATTCGGATATACTGTGACCTTGCTGACAAATACTGTGGTGGCCATCTGCGCTTCACCAGTCGTCACAATGTCGAGTTCCTGATAACAGATGAGAAGAATATCGATCCGATCATCGCCGACCTGGCCGCGTTGGGTCATCCGGTTGGTGGTATTGGTAAGTCGATTACGTCGATTGTCCATACCCAGGGTTGGGTTCATTGTCACTCCGCCGCAACTGATGCCTCTGGTATCGTCAAGGCTGTGATGGACGACCTGATCGAGTATTTTACGGAAGAGAAATTGCCGGCCAAGCTGCGTATCGCTCTGGCCTGTTGCCTTAATATGTGCGGTGCTGTGCACTGTTCGGATATCGCCATTCTTGGTATTCATACTCATGCACCTGTCACCAATCACTCAATGCTTAAGAAGCAGTGTGAGATTCCCAGTGTAGTAGCTTCCTGCCCGACCAATGCAATCCGTCCCGCTACTGTGGACGGCCATCAGTCGGTCGAGGTTATCGAAGAGAACTGCATGTTCTGTGCGAACTGCTTCACAGTGTGTCCGTCGATGCCATTGAATGATCCAAAAACTGATGGTATTTCCATCTGGGTCGGTGGCAAGGTTTCGAATGCTCGGCACGAACCGATGTTCTCGAAGCTCGCTATTCCGTTCCTTCCCAATAATCCACCGCGCTGGCCGGAAGTTACAATCGCTATTCGGAAGTTGGTGGAGCTGTGGGCAGCGAACGCTCGTCCGTATGAACGTATGGGTGAGTGGATTGAACGCATTGGCTGGCCGAAGTTCTTCAAGATGTCCGGTATCCCGTTTGAGAAGACACATATTGATGACTTCAAACATGCCGGTCTGACATTTAAGCGGTCAACCCACCTAACCTTCTAAGAGGTAGTATTATGAAGACCGTTGATGAAATTGCAGATGCCATGTTCAAAATGGTCAGTGACGCTCAAGGTCTGAAGAAACTGAAACCGATGGATCTGAGAAAAGCGATGATTCAGTTATTCGGTGAAGATGAGTGCGACAAGAAGCTCTGCAAAGAAGCTATCAAATCGCTGGTTAATTCAGGTCGCGTGGTCTATACCTATTTTGGTGGAAGCTACCTGGAACTACCACATAGGGAAGGGGCAGCCAACGACTGATCCGCTTCTTTGAAGGCTGGCTTCCATGAGTGTGAAAGTTCCGCGTTTGATAATCGCCGGTTTGTCCGGCGATTCCGGCAAAACAATTGTTAGCCTTAGTCTCCTGGCGGCCCTTGGCCGCCGGGGGCAGGCTATCAGTGTGTTCAAGAAAGGGCCGGATTATATCGATGCCGCCTGGCTATCGTTTGCGGCGGGGTGTGCCTGTCGCAATCTCGACACCTACATGGTGAGCGAGGAAGAGGTCCGCAACTCGTTTGTGAGTCACACTCAATCGAATGCGATCGCTGTAGTTGAAGGCAATCGAGGTCTTTTCGACGGCAAAGATACTACCGGCACCCACAGCACAGCCGAGTTGGCTAAGTTGCTGGATGCTCCGGTGGTTTTAGTCATCGATGCTACCAAAGTGACTCGAACCGTAGCCGCCATGATAAATGGCTGTCGTGATTTTGACTCCCGAGTGAACATCACCGGGGTTGTTCTTAACCGCGTGGCCGGCAAGCGGCATCAGCGGGTTCTCACTGATTCAATAGAACAGTATTGTGGAATCCCGGTCCTGGGATGCATTCCCAAGATGGAAGAAAAGGCTCGCCTTATTCCGGGTCGTCATCTTGGGCTGGTTACACCCGCTGAGTATGATGCGGATTCGAGTCTGACCGATCGGCTGGTTGAGATTGCCGAGCGTTATCTGGACGTTGATGCCTTAACTGAGATAGCCATGACGGCTGCACCGTTGGAGAGTCCATCAGAGGTCAAGGAAGTCAAGACGTCCAGACAGGTTCGGATCGGAGTGTTCAGGGATTCGGTATTTACTTTCTATTATCCTGAGAACCTGGAAGCTCTCGAGTCATGTGGTGCTGAGTTGGTTCCAATTTCTTCGCTGGTTGATCATGAGCTACCGGATATTGATGGACTGTATATTGGTGGTGGTTTTCCCGAAACGCATGCCGAACGACTGACAGCCAATCGATCGTTGATGCAATCGGTTCGCAAAGCGGCGTTGGGAGGGCTTCCTGTCTACGCGGAATGCGGTGGTCTGATATATCTCTGCCGGTCGCTTATGTGGCGGAAGCAGACGTATCCGATGGCTGGTGTTTTCGATATTGATTTAGAGATGCACGAAAAGCCGTTCGGACATGGCTATACTGAATTGCTGATTGACCGTGCTAATCCCTTTTTTAACATTGGTGCGGTTCTCAAGGGACATGAATTTCACTACACTGGCCCCGATTCAGCACTCAAGGCAGATGCGGGTTGTGCCGCGATGACAAGAGGCTCCGGACTTGGGAATAGTCGTGATGGCCTGATGGTGAAGAACACACTCGCGCTCTATACGCACCTTCACGCTCTTGGTGTGAAGGACTGGGCGCGGGCTATGGTATCACGCGCATCGGAACGTCACCGGGTGAATGACTCGGAGACAAAACGAACTCCTGCGGAGGATGATAGGCGAACGAAAAAGGTCAGAATAGCTGCCGGTATTTAGAATTGAAATTGATTTGAAGTTCGATTCCTTAAGCGAGGTCGGACCAAAAGTTTTATAAGGGTGGATTTAGCCCTGGCGAATATGGAAACATTAAGAGAAAGAGTTGCAGCATGGGTCTACTGAAGAAGAAGAAAACACTGCGTACCAGAAGCGTTGGGACCGGTGGTGGAAGTACGCTAGAGAGTGATCTTCGACCGTATTTCGTAGAGAAACGGCCGCCGTGCACAAGCAACTGTCCGAATCATAATCCGATCAGAAGAGCTCTGATGAACATTTCCAAGGGCGAAGATTATGAAAAATCAAGTGACCAGGCGCTAACTGAATCCTGGCACATGTGGATGGAGAAGAACCCGTTCCCATCGGTATGCGGACGCGTCTGCCCGCATCCGTGTGAGACGGATTGTAACCGCACCAAGTTAGAAGGTGCGGTTTCGATAAATGCTTTTGAACGCTTCCTGGGTGATTACGGACTGAAGAACAAGCTGGTACCTAAGAAGGTCACCGAGGAAACTCGCTCGGAGAAAATTGCTGTGATCGGTTCCGGTCCGGCCGGAATGACGGCCGCTTATCACCTCGCCCGACGCGGCTACCCGGTGACTGTCTTTGAGGCTTTCCCCAAGGCTGGTGGAATGCTTCGCTACGGTATTCCAGATTATCGTTTGCCAATCGACATCCTCGATGCAGAGATTGATCGCATCTGCGATATGGGTGTGGAGCTAAAGCTCAACACCATGATCGGTAACGACGTCAAGTACACCGATCTGCAAAAAGATTATAAGGCTATCTTTGTTGGCCTTGGTGCTCACAAAGGATATTTACTTCGGGTTGAGGGTGAGGACGCCAAGAATGTATTCACCGGGACTGACTTTCTGCACCGTGCCAATAACGGCGAGACCATTGATGTCGGAGATCACGTCGTCGTAATCGGCGGTGGTGATACAGCCGTTGATGCTGCGCGTGTTTCGCGTCGTCTCGGCGCTGAAGTAACGATTCTCTATCGTCGCACCCGTGAAGAAATGCCCGCCATTGATCCCGAAATTGACGGGGCGATTGAAGAGGGCATAAAGATTCACTACCTGGCCGCCCCGATTGAGATTAATAAGGATGGCGACAAGGCTGTTGGCATGAAGTGTCAACGCATGGAGCTGGGTGAGCCGGATGCTTCAGGGCGTCGTCGTCCGGTGCCAATAGAGGGCGACACATTCGATTTGGAAATGTCTACCTTGATAGCGGCTATTTCTCAGGCCCCCGACTTCACCGGTTTCGAGGACTTCATTGAAGGTCGTGACTGGATCAAGGTCGATGACAAGTTCAAGACCAAGATTGATGGTGTGTATTCCGGTGGAGATAATGTCAATCTGGATATCGCTGTTACGGCGATAGCTCACGGTCGTTTTGCTGCCGAATCTATCCATGAGATGATCACCGGTGAGGCTACTGTTGATCCCGCGGACGGTCAGAAGTTGATCACGTCCGAGGGAATGGCGATGGCCTACTATGAAGCGAAAGACAGGGTCAAGATCGGTGAGATGGCTCCTGATGAACGGCTCAAAACAATGGATGCTGAGATTGTCACCACTCTCACCGTAGAAGAGGCGACAGCAGAATCCAAGCGGTGCTTGAGTTGTGGCCGGTGTTTTGACTGCGGTACATGCTGGAGCTATTGCGGGGATAATGCCATAGTCAAGCCTCTGGTGAAGGGAGATCCATATACGGCGAAGATGGAATTCTGCAAGGGCTGCAAGAAGTGTGGAGAAGCCTGCCCGTGCGGATTTATTGATTTACGATAGGAATTCTAAAGGAAACAACAGATAGATTCACAATAATTGTTTGTCGTCAGGAGGTTTTTCGATGGCTACATTTGAATGGGAAGAAGTCAAAATTGAAGTTGATGAAGATGGCTTCATGGAGAATCCGGAAGAGTGGAATGAGCGTATTGCTCTCGCTTTAGCCAGTACTGAAGGTGTTGGCGATTTGACGGAAGAACACTGGAAACTGGTCAACTACCTCAGAGACTACTGGCAGAAATTCGGTATTGCACCGATGATCCGCAAGCTCTGTAAAGAAACCGGCTTCCCGTTGAAGAAGGTTTATGAGCTCTTTCCGTCGGGTCCCGCCAAGGGTGCCTGTAAGGTTGCCGGTTTAGCCAAACCGACCGGATGTGTGTAAGTTTGTTGACGACGTGAGGTCTCTGGAGGTTTAACCTCCGGGGACCCTCGTTCTATTGTTCTTGTGCAATCGCACGGTTCTAGTCGTGCTTGGGAAACTAACGAGATGTTGTCAGAACTGCTGGCTAATGAGAAGACATCAATTCTGGAGCACTGGGTGCGGTTGATCGTGGAGACCTACCCCGTCCAGAGCAAACGCTTTCTTGTCGAACAGTCTAATCGCTTCAGCAATCCGGTTGGACATACTGTTTCTACCGAGGCTGGAGTTCTTCTTGATTGTATCTTGACCGACAATTTCTCCGATCAGGTTGAAAAATCACTGAACAATATCGTACGCATTAGAACCGTACAGGAGTTTACTGCCTCCGAAGCGGTCGGTTTTGTCTTTTCGCTCAAACGAGCGATCCGCGAAACGATTGCCGGATGTGGTTGGGAAACGACTAAACCGGAGGAGCTTTCTGAACTGGATGATCGTATAGACCGTCTGGTTCTTCTGGCCTTTGACCAATATATGAAGTGCAGGGACCAGATGAGTGAAATCCGAGTCAACGAAATCAAACGCCGTTTCCAGTACATGCCAGGTTCGCGCAAATTAAGCAGTCCCCATCAGCAGGAGGAACATGATACAAATGATCCCGCTTCGGATAAACAGTCTTCGGGGAGGTAGGTGCCGATGAATGCCGTTATTGCCTTTTTCGTCGTACTGGCCCTGGTAGTCGTTGCCTGGCTTGGTGTCGGAACGGCAGATCTACGCTTTCTTTTTGGTGTAATTCTGCCGTATGCCGGCCTGGGTCTTTTCGTAGTTGGCATCGTCTATCGCATCTTACACTGGGCCGCATCGCCGGTTCCTTTCCGGATACCGACGAGTTGCGGGCAGCAGAAAAGTCTGCCCTGGATCAAATCAGCCAAGCTCGACAACCCCCACAGTTTTCTTGGGACGGTTGGTCGAATGGCGCTTGAAGTGCTCTGTTTCCGATCCCTTATGCGCAACACGAGCAGTGAGCTTCGCGAGGGACCGAAGATTGGATACGGCCCGAACCTGTGGCTATGGGTGGCCGGGTTGGCTTTCCACTGGTCGTTTTTGGTCATCCTGATCAGACATTTTAGGTATTTCACCGAGCCGGTACCGGCTGTGATTGCTATCGTTGGGGAGTTGGACGGCTTCTTTCAAGTTGGGCTACCCATCCTGTATCTAACTGATATATTTGTTGTTGGTGCTCTGACGTACCTTTTCTTGCGTCGGGTTTTTATTCCGCAGATGCGCACGATCTCGTTGGTGGCCGACTATCTTGCATTATTCCTATTGCTTGGCATCACCACAACCGGGGTTCTGTTACGGTATTTCACCAAAACTGACATCGTTGCCGTTAAGGAACTCGCCATGGGGCTGATGAGTTTCAACCCGGTCATACCGGACGGAATTGGTGTCATGTTCTTTATCCATCTATTCCTGGTTAGTTGTCTGTTGGCGTATTTCCCGATCTCCAAGCTCATGCACATGGGCGGTGTGTTTCTTAGTCCAACACGCAATCTTGCCAATAACAACCGTGTTCGTCGACACATCAATCCCTGGAATCCGAAAGTCAAGCTTCACACATATGAAGAGTACGAGGATGAATTCCGGGATGTCATGAAGGAAGCCGGGCTTCCTCTGGAGAAGGAGTAGCTATGGCTGACAAAGTTATCCCACCAGAAGAACTGGCAAAAGTAGATTACAATCCTGGCTCCAGGGATTGGATGGACCCAACAGTAGAGTTCCGCAGGGGGATCTACAACTATGGGGCTGTTCCGGCCAGTACCGCTTATCTGGGTCAGCCGTTTTCGAAGAAATGGCAGCCTATTGATGACGACTGGCAGTTACCTGACAACTGGGAGGAAATCATTCGCAACGGTTTCAAGGAACGCCTCGACAAATACCGTTCCCTGAAGGTGTTTATGGACATATGTGTGCGTTGCGGAGCCTGCGCCGACAAGTGCCATTTCTATATCGGTTCCGGTGATCCCAAGAATATGCCGGTTTTGCGCGCCGAATTGATGCGCTCGATTTATCGCAACGATTTCACAACGGTTGGTAAGATCTTTGGCAAACTGGCTGGAGGAAGAAAACTCACAAAGGATGTTATTAAGGAGTGGTTCTCCTACTTCTACCAGTGTACCGAGTGTCGCCGTTGTAGTGTTTTCTGTCCTTACGGAATCGACACGGCTGAGATCACGATGATGGGCCGGGAATTGTTGAATCTGTTGGGTCTGGACATCGACTGGATTTCTACCCCGGCCGCCAACTGTTTTCGCACCGGCAATCACCTGGGTATCCAGCCGCATGGATTCAAGGACAGCGTTGATTTTGCGGTTGATGATCTCGAAGAGATCGTTGGCGTCCGTGTCGACGCTCCTGTGAATAAAAAGGGCGCGGAGATACTGTTTGTGGTGCCATCGGCTGACTACTTTGGCGATCCGCACTACTTCGGTTTTCTTGGCTATATGTCGTTGTTCCATGAGATAGGGTTGGATTATACCTTTAGCACCTTTGCTTCCGAGGGAGGCAATTTTGGTTTGTTTCACTCATCCGACATGATGAAGCGTCTCAACTCAAAGATTTACATGGAAGCCAAACGTCTTGGTGTTAAGTGGATCATTGGCGCTGAGTGTGGTCATATGTGGCGTGTGTTACACCAGTACATGGACACCATGAACGGTCCGGCCGATTTTCTCGAAGCGCCAGTGTCGCCGATCACGGGGACTCGTTTCGAGAATGCCTCTTCGACTAAGATGGTTCATATCGCAGAGTTTACGGCTGATCTTATCAAGCACAAGAAGATCAAACTCGACAAGAGCCGTAATGACAATGTTCGGGCGACATTCCATGACTCGTGCAATCCGGCGCGAGCTATGGGGTTACTCGATGAACCCCGTTATGTTATGAATGCAGTCTGCAACAATTTCTTCGAGATGCCGGACAACACTATCCGAGAGCAGACTTTCTGCTGTGGTAGTGGGTCAGGAGTTGGCACCGACGAGAATTTTGAGATGCGTATGCGTGGCGGCCTGCCACGGGCTAACGCTGTCAAGTATGTTCAGGAGAAACATGATGTGAACATGCTGGCTTGCATCTGTGCTATCGACAAGGCTACGTTGCCACCGTTGTTGGAGTACTGGGTGCCTGGCGTTGAAGTTTGCGCGCTTCACGAACTCGTAGGCAATGCATTGGTTATGAAAGATGAGAAGAAACGCACCACTGATTTGCGACAGGAACCTCTGCCCGGAATGGAGGTAACTGAGGATGAATGACAAAGGACTGATAATTGTCGGGCTGGTTGTTTTTCTGGCTCTAGTTGCTTTTCCGGTGTGGTACAACGTTGCTGAAGGGCAAGCCGATTATGTACCTGAATTGGAGATTCCGGTTGGGGTGCAGGAATGCGTGATGGAGACAGAATACATGAAGGCCAATCACATGGACCTGCTAAACGATTGGCGTGATTGTGTGGTTCGCGACGGTGAGCGTATGACGGTCGATCAAAATGGCCACGAGGTGGAGATGAGTCTCACTCGCACCTGTCTCGGTTGTCACACCAACAAGGAAGCCTTTTGTAATCGGTGCCATGACTATCTTGGTATCGAGCCGTACTGTTGGGGCTGTCATGTCGATCCAAAGGAGGTGCAGTGATGGGTATTGATCGACGGAAATTCATCAAAGCCTCCGGGCTGGCTGCCCTGGGTTTAGTAAGCGCTGCCCCGGTCAGGCTGTTTGGTCAACACGATTCGAACATGGTTGATACAACTACACCTGCATCACCACCAAGTGATGGCAAGCCTCTGGTCGGTAATCGCTGGGCTATGATTGTAGACCTCAAGAAGTGTCTGCACGAAGAAGGTTGTACCGATTGTGTCGCGGCTTGCCATTTGACGCACAACGTACCGAAGTTCGATAACCCAAAGGATGAGATCAAGTGGATCTGGAAAGAGGGCTTTCACGGAGCGTTCCATGAACTGGGTCACAAACATCTTGAGGAACATATTCTGCATAGCCATGTGCCGGTGATGTGTAATCACTGCGACAGTCCACCATGTGTCAAAGTCTGTCCAACTCAGGCGACCTGGAAACGGGAGCAGGATGGTATTGTAATGATGGACTGGCATCGTTGTATCGGTTGCCGCTACTGTATGGCCGCTTGTCCGTATGGCTCGCGAAGCTTTAACTGGCGCGATCCACGGCCACATATTGATAAGATTGATCCCAATTTCCCAACTCGTGAGCGTGGCGTAGTCGAGAAGTGTACCTTCTGCGATGAACGTCTGGCGGTTGGCAAGCTTCCCTCATGTGTGGAGGCGTGCAAAGCGAAAGCTCTTGTCTTTGGTGATCTTGAGGATGCTGAGTCCGAAGTTCGTGCTCTGCTGGCCGAGCATTACACCATCCGGCGTAAGCCTGGCCTTGGAACCAACCCCGAAATCTACTATATAGTGTGAGGAACCAATGATAGAAAAAGCACTTTATGGAGATAAGAAATACTGGGGCTGGCTGATACTTCTGGGAGCCGTCATCGGTGTAGGTACTTTCTTCTACCTGAGGCAGTTCAGTGAAGGATTGGGCATAACCGGTCTTAGCCGTGATGTTACCTGGGGCTTCTACATTGCCCAGTTTACATTTCTGGTTGGAGTGGCAGCTTCAGCGGTGATGGTTGTACTGCCGTACTATTTGCACAATTATAAGGCTTTTGGCAAAATAACCATTCTTGGAGAATTTCTGGCCATTGGCTCGGTTACTATGTGTATGCTGTTCATCTTTGTTGATATGGGACAGCCGTTCCGTATCCTCAATGTGTTCCTGCATCCGTCGCCGAGTTCCCCGATGTTCTGGGACACCATTGCTCTTTCCGGCTATCTGGGGATCAACGCTCTGGTGGCGGCTGTCACTCTGTCGGCCGAACGCAAGGCGGTTGCACCTCCGAAGTGGATCAAGCCTATTATTATCCTTTCGATTCCCTGGGCAGTTAGCATCCACACCGTAACGGCGTTTTTATATGCCGGTCTGGTGGCTCGTCCGTTTTGGATGACGGCTGTTCTGGCACCTCGTTTTTTGGCTTCGGCTTTTGCTGCGGGTCCGGCTTTACTGATTCTGTTGTGCCTGTTGCTGAAGAAGCTGACGAAGTTCGATGTCGGCAAAGAACCGATCGAGAAGCTGGCGGTAATCACTACCTATGCGATGTGTATAAATGTTTTCCTGGTGCTGATGGAGTTATTCACCGGTCTGTACAGTGACATTCCTGAGCACGTTTCGCATTTCCAGTATATGTTCATGGGAATCGGAGAGCATACTTTCCTGATGCCATGGATGTGGGCTTCGATAATCCTGGCTGTCTTCTCGCTGGTGATGCTGCTCGTGCCGAAGTTGCGTCGCAATCACACAGTCTTGGCGGTAGCCTCTGTCGCCGTTTTTATGTCGTTGTGGATCGACAAGGGTATGGGACTCATAATTACCGGCTTTGTTCCGAATCCGATGGGCGCGGTTGTCGAGTATTCACCTACTATGCCGGAGGTTATGATCACGCTGGGAGTTTATGCTGTTGGCGCGTTACTGGTGACGGTTTTGTATAAGATCGCACTGGGGGTACGTCGGCAATTACTTGACCATTAGTCTGGTAATGAAACCGGAACCGCCGGTGTGGTCGCTTGTTGAAGAAAGTACGAATTAGATACTCTGACCCGAAGGGGTTGCTTGAAGGCAGCCCCTTCGGTCTGTGGTGGAGAGAATGGACTCAGTTACGAAATCAGATGTAGTTATTGTTGGTGGTGTTGCGGCGGGTCCCAAGACAGCAGCGACCCTCATGCGAAGGAATCCGAAAGTCAAGGTAACTCTCTTTCAGAAGGAAGAGCAACTGTCCTATGCGACATGCGGGATGCCGTATTTCGCGTCTGGTGACGTTGACAACTTTCAGAAACTAACCCTGACGTCGTATGGCGTTGTTCGCGATGCGGAGTTCTTTGAGAATACAAAGGGTTTCGAGGCGGTCACAGGAGCCGAAGTGCTCAGCATCGACCGGGCGAAGAAAATCGTAACGGTCAGAATGATTACCAATGGGACGACATTTGAACACGGCTATGATAAATTGGTGCTGGCTACGGGTGCGACCGCAGCGAAGGTACCGTTTTCGGTTGATGACGGTCCCAATATCAGAACCTTTACGAGTCCTGAAGATGCGATTACGTTTCGCAAATTGGCCCAGACCGGACAGATAGAGGCCGCTACAATTATTGGCGGCGGATTCATTGGCTGTGAAGTTGCCGAAGCTGCCGGAGGACTCTGGGGTATTGAGACAACATTGATTGAGCGTGAAGATCAACTTCTGCCATACGTACTCGATCCTGAAATGGCCGCACTGGTGAAGGCTGAGATGATCGGGCAGGGTATCAATGTCCTGACCGGAGCCACGGTCGAGAAAGTAGCCGTCATTGATGGCAAGGCTACGATTTCCGTATCTGAGAACGAAGACATAGATTCCGATTATGTGTTCATGTGTCTGGGCGTTAAGCCGATGACAGAACTTGCTTCGGGTTGCGGTCTTGAACTCGGATCGACCGGCGGAATTCGAGTCGATGCGCAAATGCGGACTTCCGATCCTGATATTTTTGCCGGTGGGGATTGTGTGGAATCGATCCATCAACTGACAGGTAAAGAAGTGTTTATGCCAATGGGTTCTCTGGCCAATCGGCATGGTCGGATTATTGCTGAGAATATCGTGGGCAACGACGCGTCTTTTCCAGGTGTGCTGGGTGCATTTCTAGTGAAGATATTTGATCTTAACGTCGGTGCTGTGGGTTTGTCAGAACGCGCGGCTGTTGCCGATGGGATGGATATTCAGACGGTTTGGGGAGCTTTTCTCGATAAGCCGGATTATTACCCGGAAAACAACAACGTTTTCCTAAAGATGGTCTACGCTACCGAAAGCAGGCAACTGCTGGGTTTGCAAGCGGTTGGGAAAGGCGACATCACCCGGAGGGTCGATGTATTCTCGTCTTTTCTCCAACGAAAAGCAACCATCAATGATCTGCTTGATTTCGAACATGGTTACGCTCCTCCGTATGGCGAGGCACTCGACCCGTTACACCACCTGGCCGGAATGGCGCTGGCGCAGGAGAAGGGAATGGAGTTTGTTGGCCCCGGTGAAGGTCTGGTGCAATTCGCCAATGCCATCTGGCTTGATGTACGAGAGATAGCAGAAGTGGAAGCCATGCCGATAAATGTCGGGGTTGATGTCGCTGACCTGCTCCATATAAAACTAGGCGACCTCAAGAACGGTTTGGACAAGATTAATCACGATAAGCCTATCCTGGTTTTTTGTCGCCGGGGGCCACGTTCGTATCAGGCTGCATTGCAACTGAAAACAGCCGGATTCGACAACGTCGTCGTATTGGGCGGCGGGACCACGGGCTTGCCCGAAACCGAGGAAGCAGAGTAATGGTGTCGGTTGCTTCACGTTTGGTCGTCTGTGGCATCAGCCACAAATCCTCCTCGATTGAGCAACGTGAGCCGTTTGGGTTTACGCATGATAACCTGGCTGAGGCCAATGCCACCTTCAGTGATCTGCCGGAAGTGATCGAGTCGTGCATCATCTCTACCTGCAATCGAGTCGAATTCTACTTTGTGGCGGAACACAATGCGGATCCGTTCGAAGTCGTGGCGAGTTTCTATCGCAATAACAGAGGGATAGACATCGACTCCCTGCAACAGAGTTTCTATACCAAGCGCGACCGTCATGCCGCTGACCAGCTTTTCCGTGTGACGGGCGGTCTGGACTCAATGGTGCTTGGTGAAAACCAGATCATGGGGCAGGTGAAAGAAGCCTACGGCTCCGCTTGTGCCGTTAAAGCGACCGGTAAAGTCATCCATCGGCTGTTCCATCAGGCGTTCCGGGTGGGTAAGCAGATTCGTTCCGGGACCGAGATGGGCAAAGGAGCCTGCTCAATCAGCAGCGCCTCGGTTGATCTTATCAAGACCAGGATCAACGGTCTGAAAAAGCCATCAATCCTTTTCATCGGTGTCAACCAGATGATTGTGCTGGCGGCATCGAATCTTGTGCGTATGCCGCATAGCCGTTTTGTTTTCGCCAATCGAACCTCAGAGAAAGCGGTCACTTTGGCTGATCGTTATGATGGTGTCGGTTGTGGGTTGGAGAATCTGTCCGAATTATTGGAGAACGCCGATTTGGTCGTCAGCTGTACGGGATCGGAAGAACCGATTATCACGGCGGCTATAGTTGACCAATTTGTTGACACCCATCCGGGCAAGAAACTGATTATTATGGACATGGCTATCCCACGCGATGTCGAGTGCGAAAAGGGTCGTTATCCGCACATTGATATTCTTGATCTTGAGGATGTAAAAGACCACGTTGGTCGGCAGCAGAAAATGCGTGAGGCGGCTATACCGCAGGCCGAGACAATCGTCGAGGAACGTCTAAACGAATTTATATACTGGTTCAATCATGTTCGACACGAGCGGTTGTCGGCCACCGTCGAGGAATCGTTCGAACAGCTCAGGGAACAGGCACTGACCACGGTAGTTGATAAGTTGTCGCCCGAGTTGCAATTGGAATTGACTGAGGCGACTCGCTCGCTTGTTAGGAAATTGGTGCGGGTAACCGCTCGCACGTGTAGCAAATGTTCAGATTCGGAGAAGTGATACTATGGCTAATACCTATCTACCTATTGCCATCTCATTGGAACATCGTAAGTGCTTGATTGTCGGAGGCGGACGAATCGCTCAGCGAAAGATTGAGACGTTGCTTGAGTACAATTCGAATATCACTGTGATTGCGCCTGAGGTTGAGGACAGAATTGAATACTATGCGGGGAAGGAACTGCTGACTTTACATAAGCGTCCGTATCAGGCCAAGGATGCGAGTTCGTTTGGATTGGTGATCGGGGCCAGCAACGATGAGGATGTCAACTGTCAGGTGTATGATGACTGCCAGGCGGCTGGTATACCGGTGAATGTCGTGGACAATCCTCCTTTGTGCGATTTTATCTTTCCCGCTGTGTTAACGCGAGATTGCATGACCGTCTCGATCTCGACCGATGGCAAGGCACCGTTCTTGTCGGGACATCTCAGACATGTGCTGGAGAATATCTTCCCCAAGCATTGGAACGACTTGGTCAAGTTGGCCGTGGAGTTCCGTGTGAACGTCCGCAACCACTGGAAAGGGAAACCGGAGCAGAAACACGCCGCCTTTGAACGCTTTGTGGAAGTTGATTGGAAGACGTTATTTGATGCCAAGGATGGGGCTGCGCTTGAGACCGAGCTGCACCGTATTCTGATAGGAGCTCCTGCCCCAGCCCCACCGGAAGACGACAAGGGTGAGCAGACGGACAGTAGCTCAGAAGAGTAGGTCTTGTGACTGACTAATTGGGTACGCGCTTATGAATACTGACGAGCGAGGAATTGTTTATCTGGCTGGTGCCGGCCCCGGTGATCCGGGTCTGATAACGCTCAGAGCACATCAATTATTGCAGGCGTGTGATGTTGTTGTTTATGACAGCCTCATTCCCGATGAACTGATTGTTACTTTGCCACCGACGGTCGAGCGACACTATGTCGGCAAGCGGGGAGGGTGCGCGAGTATTGGACAGAATGAGATCAATAAGCTTCTGGTCAAGTTGGCACGAGCTGGTAAGATAGTTGTCAGACTCAAGGGCAGCGATCCGCTGATCTTCGGACGTGGGGGAGAAGAGGCGGAGTTTCTGGCGGAAAACAAGATACGCTTCGAGATCGTACCTGGCGTTACGGCTGGAGTGGGAGCCACAGCCTATGCCGGTATTCCGACCACTGACCGGCGTTGTGCATCCTGGGTACTTTTTGCCACCGGACACATGGCCAAGGACAAGCAGGTTTCTTCGGTTCCGTGGGATTGGATCGCCGGCGGAACCAAGGGCACAATCGTCATCTATATGGGTGTTGCTGAGGTTGAACCAATTGTTGCCGAGCTTATGACGTCAGGACTTTCAGACTCTGTACCAGCCGCTGTCATTGAACGAGGAACGTTCCCATCACAGCGCGTGTTTGTCTCTACGCTTGCGGAATTGGTCACTACTGTCAGGGCCAACAAGGTTACAGCTCCTGCATTGTTGGTTATCGGTGAAGCAGTGAAGTTGCGTGAGAACCTCAACTGGTTCCGTGACAAATCCCTGTTCGGATTGCGGGTGATGGTGACTCGCCCGGCACACCAGGCAGATTGGGTGTATCGTCAACTTCGCGAACTGGGTGCCGAGGTGCTGGCTTTTCCGACAATAGCTGTGAAAGAACACACAGACGAGAAAGCATGGACCAATTTCAAGAATATCCAAACCGAAAAGTCCTGGTTAGTATTCACCAGTGAAAATGGCGTTGAGTTTTTCTTCTCGCAATTCAGGGTACATGGTTATGATATTCGAAAGTTGGGTGCGTTCAAGATCGCCGTGATTGGTACAGGAACGAAACGGGCGTTGAAGAAATATGGTATTACACCGGACTTCATTCCGGCGGTAGCCACGACGGCAGCATTCTCCGAGGAACTGGAGAAGATTGAAACTCTTCGAGGTGCGACCGTTGTTCGTGTGCGGGGTAATCTGAGTGTGGACAATATTGATCAGGCAATTATTTCCGTCGGCGCTGAGTTGATTCCGATGACGGTCTACGAGACCCACCATGTTGGATGGGCCGAAGAGAGAAAAGCGAAACTGGCCGAGTTTCCGCCGGATGTTGTCATCTTTACCAGTGGCTCAACGGCGGATGGCCTGATGAAATGTCTCGATCCGGACAAGATCAAGGATATCATTGCACCGGCAGCGATTGTCTCTATTGGTCCGGCTACATCGAAGGTGATACGTTCACATGGCTTTGATATTACTCTTGAGGCTACAAAGCACTCTATTCCTGACTTGATTGACCAACTGGTGGTCTTTGCCTCGTCACATTCCCTGAGGAGAAGCAAATGAGTTTTCCGAATGATCGTCCCCAGCGACTGCGGCGATCCGAAGCAATGCGACGTCTGACGACCGAGACGCGACTGTCGATTTCGGATTTCATCTACCCTGTCTTTGTCAGTGAAGTCGTGGACAAGCCGGAACCGATAACAAGCATGCCCGGCATTTTCAACTATCCCGTTGCCGAGACTGCTCGTGAGGCAGATCGCGCATTCAAGTTAGGTATTCCAGGCGTAATCCTATTCGGTACTCCGTCGAACAAGGATGCTACCGGCTCAGCGTCATTGAAAAAGGATGGTATTATCCAGCGTGCCGTGTCAGAGATCAAGTCGTTCAATTCGGATATTCTGGTTATCACAGATGTTTGCTTGTGCGAATATACCGATCATGGTCATTGTGGTGTTGTCAAGAACAACAACGTGATAGACAACGATGCGACCATTGATCTCCTTGCACGTCAGGCAGTTAGTCATGCTGAGGCGGGTGCGGATATGGTGGCGCCGAGCGACATGATGGACGGTCGTGTGGCCGCAATCAGGGACGCACTCGACAAAAGTAGCAGCGAAGAGGTGGCGATCATGGCGTACGCCGCCAAGTATTGTTCAGCGTTCTACGGTCCGTTCCGTGAAGCAGCCGGTTCTACGCCGCAGTTTGGTGATCGCGCATCGTATCAAATGAACCCGGCCAATAGCCGCGAGGCTCTCAAAGAAATCGCCCTCGACGTTGATGAAGGTGCCGACATCGTAATGGTCAAACCGGCGCTTTCATATCTCGATGTCATCGCCAATGCGAAAGCAATGCCTGATCTGAACGTGCCAGTGGCTGCTTACAATGTGAGCGGGGAATATTCGATGGTCAAACTGGCCGCCGAGCGTGGGATTGTCGACGAGCGACGACTGGCCTTGGAAATTCTGACATCCATCAAGCGAGCGGGTGCCGACATCATCATTTCCTACCACGCCCCTGATGTAGCGAGATGGTTGGCTGACTAGGGGAACAAACCGCCAGGCAATGCCTGTTACGCCTGTGCCTTCACAATTGTCCTATACCGATTGCGGCGGTTTTCAAAGAGGTGATCGCCCAGTTCCTTGCTGCGCCATTCCTGATACGATGAGAAGTTGCCTTCGTACCATCTGACTTTACCCTCGCCTTCAAATACCAGCAGATGGGTACATATGCGATCAAGGAAAAAGCGATCATGACTGATCACCAGTACGCATCCGGAGAAATCAAGGATGGCCTCTTCGAGCATCCGCAGGGTATTGACATCGAGGTCATTGGTCGGTTCGTCCAGGAGCAGAAGGTTGCCGCCTACTTTGAGAACTTTGGCTAGATGACACCGGTTGCGTTCACCGCCCGAAAACTCGCTAGCTCGTTTTTGTTGGGATGCCCCCTTGAAACCGTACAGCGCAAGATACTGCCGAATGGGGATTTTGCGATCGCCAATGACCACATGATCAAGTCCGCCGCCTACTTCTTCAATCAGGTTGGCGTCGCCATCAAGCGATTGCCGTTCCTGGTCGGCATAAGCTATCTGCACCGATTTGCCGATCACTGCGGTGCCGGAGACCGGCTGCAGATCGTTGGTGACCAGTTTGAGAAGGGTGGTTTTGCCGGTCCCGTTCGGTCCAACCAAACCGATTACCGCCGAACGCGGGATGCCAAACGATAACTTCTCAAACAGAGTGTGATCATCATAGCCCATAGTCACATCCTGAAACTCTACAATCTGACTACCGAGGTCCGGCCCAGGCGCTATTTGAATAACTGTCTCGCCCGACTTTGATCTGGCGGTTTCGCGAGCTACTAACTGTTCGTACTCGCGGATACGAGCGCGAGCCATTTCGTTGCGATCACCTCGGCTAAGTCGAATCCAGTCAAGTTCCCGTTGGAGCGCTTTCGCTCGAAGAGAGTCTTTCTTCTCGGCATGGGCAAGTTTGGTCAGTTTTTGTTCCAACCATGATGTGTAGTTGCCTTCCCACGGTATCCCCGCGCCGCTCTCCAGTTCAAGAATCCACTTGGTGACATTGTCCAGAAAGTAGCGGTCGTGAGTTACTATAATGACTGTGCCCGGATACTCGCGCAACTGTTCTTCAAGCCAGTTAATCGTTTCGGGGTCGAGATGGTTGGTTGGCTCATCAAGCAGCAGCAGGTCCGGCTTCTCCAGTAGAATTTTGCATAACGCCACTCGGCGTCGCTCACCCCCGGACAAAGTCTCAACCACGCGATCATCATCGGGAAGACAGAGCGCATCGCTGGCCACACTCAGGGCGCGGTCGAGATTCCATGCATCCAGAGTGTCAATTTTGTCCTGAAGGACCCCCATTCGTTCCATTGTCTTCTGCATTTCATCATCTTCCATAGGGGTGGCCATGCTGTCGGCGATAGTGTTGTATTCATTGAGCAGGGCTTTGGTCTCACCAAACGCGGACTCAATCGTCTGCCGCACGGTCAGGCTCGGATCAAGCTCTGGTTCCTGCTGTACAATTCCAGCACGGAAACCAGGCGTGATGAAGGCGTCGCCCTGAAACTCTGTATCGAGACCGGCCATGATGCGGAGCACAGTTGTTTTACCAGATCCGTTTTCGCCGACAATACCGATCTTGGCGCCGGGATAGAAGCTTAGATTGATATTCTTGAGGACCTGTCGCTGGCCATAGAATTTGTTCACGCCTTGCATATGGAAGATGTATTTTTCACTCAAAACAGGAGGTTTCCTCCGTGACAATGTGATGTTACCTGCGTAATGGTAGCAAACAGATGTTGTTCAGGCAAGTGACGAATCCAGAACGGCATCGCCTCTTTAATTGTTCGTTGGGGCGACAAGTTTGGATTATTCTTATAGAGCGATGGTTTCGTCTACGTTCGCGGTTCTCTCCCGATCATCCGGCAATGTGTCAGAGCCAGAGTGCGGTAGACCATGTGGGCGAATTTCGAGTACGGCAAATAGACCAGCAACATGAAGACGCACAACAGGTGGGCGAAATAGCACGCATACGCCCCCATAGCAGCTCCCGACAGACGAACCAACCAGGCTGCCATACCAGTAAGGCCAGCAAAGAACACAACGTAGAGGAATAACGAATCAGCATACCCGTTGGCACCAACCTTGTCCGCATCGGTCCAGTGGCGATAGAGCAGCATAAGCGTGCCCACGAGAATACCTATTCCTCCGAGAATACCGAGTATCTTGATGTGATTGGCGAGGCCAAACGGAAGCTCACTGGCTGGGACTTCGAAGAAAGGATGGAAATCTTCAACAAAGAACGCTTGTATATAGTGCGGGATAAATGTCTGTACGAACACGAGTATCGTCGATGCGAAGGCCAGTCCGAAGCCGAGTACCAGCAGAAGATGAGCAGTTGCTCTCGGTCGGTTTTCTTCGCATTGCTTGAACCGGCTGTGTGAAATGAACTCTACCATGGTAGCAATCAACGCCGGTATGAATGACATCTTGACCTCAGGATTGCCAGCTTTTAGCGCTTTCCAGAATCGAGTAAAACCGAAAACAGCAAGTATGAACACCAGGAGCGTTGCCCCTACAAAGACCACATCCACAGTGGAGTGGGGGAGGAAGACGTTGAAATCAATAGTATGGCCTGCTGCCAGGAATAGATAACTGCCATCAACTCCGGTCGGGGCGAACATCAGGACACAGGCCAGCAAGATCGCAATGGGCACCGCCAGCAGGATCGGCAATGCAGCTGGAGAGGGCAGGGCTTTTCCCATGAAGGCGGGGACCGAGTATGCTCGATATATGAAGTTCCGGATTGCTGCGAGAACGTCGCCTGGACGGGCACCTCGTGGGCAATAGGTGGTGCAATCGGCACACTGATGACAAAGCCAGATGTCGGGGTCTGCAACCAGGCGTTCGGTCTGCCCCCACTGCGCCATTAGCATCTCTTTGCGTGGGAATGGCTTGTCGGCCGGGGAGAGGTCACACACGATCGAACAGGTTGCGCATTGATAACATTTGTTAAGTGTGTCACCACCGGCTTTTCTGAGATCGTGAATAAGATTCAGATCAGGGTCCATTGTCCGCACAGACGCCATTGAAGATCTCCTTTCCCAAGGACTGGGAACGACAAATGGGATTCTTTAATAACAAATTAAAGTATTTCGTACATTACCAGCTGTCAACAAATTTCCACGTGTTGTTACGAATTTCACAATGTGTTGCATAATATAGAGTTAACAAACATAAACGAAGGGTAAACTCAACAGAATACCATATTCTGATCTGAGCGGGACAGGTTCAATATACGCCTTGGAAATTACTATTATCGTAACTTTGTTCCAGTAAGTAGGTTACGATTACATGACAACATCCTTCGGACTCAGAATTGCATGAGCAGTGCTTAATAATTGTTTAGGGGTGACAGACAGGGGAGAGTCAGTAGTATTTAACGAGAAAGAACCCTTTCTTAAGTCATACTAATCATTTGAGAGTGTGGACAGGACAACTTCCACAGGTAATCGAGAGGAGGGGGAGTGGTGTATATAAGTTATTATTAGTGCTGTTGTTCGGAAGGATGTCATCCTCTAAAAAAAGGTGAAAAATAAGAGAAACTGCGGAGCTTTTCGCTTGACACTGCTTGTGAAAAATAGTACGTTCGATGCTACGAAAAAAAGACTTGGTGGGAGGAGACCCGTAGAGAAGCCGAACGACTTAGCTTTGTGAAAAAAGTCACATTATCAATAGCAAAACATAATGATACTCAATAACGTATGCCTCTGGCATAGAAACAGGATTATGCAATGAGCAACAGCAAACTTATCTCTCCCCATGGGAGTGACACTCTGAAGATTCTGCTTCTCGAAGGAAAAGAGAAGGAAGCAGAACTGAAGAAGGCCGAAGGACTGCCCAAGGTAGTCATGACCACTCGTGAAACCGGCGACTTGATTATGCTGGGTATTGGTGGTTTCACACCGCTGGAAGGATTCATGACTGAAGCGGACTGGAAAGGTGTCTGTCAGGACATGAAGATGACCAACGGTATCTTTTGGCCGATTCCAGTAACTTTGTCTCATGATGACAAAATCGATGCCGGTGCCGAAATTTGTTTGGTCTCAGGAGAGACTGAAGAGATTATGGGCACGATGAAAGTGACCGAGTGCTATGAAATCGACAAGGAGTTCGAGTGCAAGCACGTCTACACAACGACAGATCCGGAGCATCCGGGTGTGAAGATGGTCATGGAACAGAAGAAGTTCAACCTGGCTGGTCCAGTGAAAGTTCTCTCCGAGAGCTATTTCCCAACCGAGTTCAAGGGCAGCTACCAGCGTCCTGCTGAGAGCCGCAAGATATTTGAAGACAATGGTTGGACAACGATCGCCGCGCTACAGCTTCGTAACCCAATGCACCGTTCGCACGAATACCTGGCCAAGATCGCCCTTGAGGTTAGCGACGGATTGTATATTCACCAGTTAGTCGGTAAGCTGAAACCCGGCGACATTCCGGCTGATGTTCGTGTGAACTGCATTAATACGCTTGTTGAGAATTACTTCGTCAAGGAACGTGTAATACAGGGTGGATACCCGCTCGATATGCGCTATGCCGGTCCACGCGAGGGCCTGTTGCACGCCGTATTCCGCCAGAATTTTGGCTGCACCCATATGATCATTGGTCGTGACCATGCTGGCGTGGGCGACTATTATGGTCCGTTTGATGCCCAGGATATTTTCTTCAAACTCTGGGACGGTGCTCTTGAGTGCAAGATGCTTCCGATCGACTGGACTTTCTGGTGCTACAAGTGCGGTGGTATGGCTTCGATGAAGACCTGTCCGCATGCGAAGGAAGATCGTCTGTTCCTCAGTGGAACGGCTTTGCGTAAGTCTCTGTCTGAAGGTGGCGACGTTCCGGCCGAATTCAGTCGTGCGGAAGTATTAGCTATCCTGCGCAAGTACTACGGTTCTCTGACTGAGAAGGTCGAAGTGAAAATGCATGGCCACGCAACCGGCGACGCCAAGTAACGACATTGGAATAGAAATGAGATACAAAGACAGAAAAGTAATTATGAACCTTAAGAAAAACATCCAATCAGGAGGAATCGATGCCTAGTTATGTGATCCCTGAGAAATGTGACGGGTGCAAGGCGCTGGATAAGACCGCTTGCCAGTATATCTGCCCCAATGACCTGATGGTTCTCAACAAAGATCTTATGAAGGCCTTCAACCAGGCCCCGGATATGTGTTGGGAATGCTATAGCTGCGTGAAGATTTGCCCGGTACAGGCGGTCGAGGTTCGCGGTTATGCTGACTTCTGCCCGCTGGGTGCTTCCGTCACGCCGATGCGTTCGACTGACAGCATTATGTGGACGGTTAAGTTCCGTAATGGCATGCTCAAGCGTTTCAAGTTCCCGATCCGTACGACGCCGGAAGGTTCGGCGGTCCCGGATGGTGGTTTTGCCACTGCTGATGATGATCTCAAGAGCACGATGCTGTTCACCGAGCCAGAGTCCTGTGGTATGGCCGAAATCCCCAAGGTAAAGTAGGAAAGGACGGACAAGGAAATGGCAAATTTCGAAACTGTTGAAGTCAAGACTGATGTCCTTATCTGCGGTGGCGGTATGGCTGCCTGTGGATGTGCTGTGGAAGGCGCCTACTGGGCCAAGAAACACGGCCTCAAGGTAACGTTGGTCGATAAGGCCGCTATGGATCGTTCCGGTGCGGTCGCTATGGGACTGTCCGCCATCAACCAGTATGTTGGTGTCAAGGACGGCCAGAACACTATCAATGATTACTGCGATTACGTTCGCAACGATCTGATGGGTGTTTGTCGTGAAGATCTCGTGGCCAATATTGCGCGCCACGTTGACTCGTCTGTGCATCTGTTTGAGAAGTGGGGACTGCCGATCTGGAAAGATGCCGAAGGTGCCTACGTACACGAAGGTCGCTGGCAGTTGATGATCAACGGTGAATCCTACAAGGTTCTCGTTGCTGAAGCCGCCAAGAACGCTTTGGGTATGGACAATATCTACGAGCGTGTTTTCATCGTTGAGCCTCTGATCGACGGTGACAAGTGTGTTGGCGCTGTTGGTTTCAGCGTCCGCGATAACAAGTTCTACGTCTTCAAGGCGAAGACGACTATCGCTGTCATGGGTGGCGCGGTACACGTCTTCAAGCCGCGTTCAACTGGCGAAGGTCTGGGTCGTTCCTGGTATCCGCCGTTTAACTCCGGCGCCAGCGCCTATTTCACCCTCAAGGGTGGCGCTGAAATGACCTGTCAGGAAGTCCGCTTTATTCCGGTGCGCTTTAAGGATGCTTATGGTCCTGTCGGTGCCTGGTTCCTGTTGTTCAAGTCCCGTGCCACCAATGGCCTGGGTGAGAACTACATGGAAACTCGTCGCCCTGAACTCGAGAAGTGGAAACCTTACGGAATGGTGAAGCCGGTTCCGGCCAACCTGCGTAACTGGCTCATGATGCTTGACGTTATGGACGGCAAAGGCCCGATCTATATGCGGACCGAAGAAGCCATCCAGAAAATTGCCGACGAATCTCCTGATGAGAAATCCAAGAAGAAAAAGCTCAAAGAGCTCGAAGCTGAAGCCTGGGAAGATTTCCTGGACATGACCATCTCGCAGGCTATTCTGTGGGCGGCCACCAATACCGCTCCGGAAGAGAAGCCATCTGAGATCGCCGCTTGTGAGCCGTACTTCATTGGTTCTCACTCTGGTGCCTCCGGCGCCTGGGTCAGTGGCCCTCCGGACATCGCTCCTGAAGGTTATGCCTGGGGTTATGACAACATGACCACCGTCAAGGGTATGTTCGCGGCCGGTGATGCTACTGGTGCTTCCAGCCACAAGTTCTCCTCCGGTTCTCTTACCGAGGGAAGAATTGCGGCCAAAGCTGCCGTAGCTTACTGCGTGGACAATCCGGCTGAGCCGACTTTTGATGATGCCAAGATCGAAGAGTTGAAGAAGGTCATCCTGGCTCCGCTGGATACCTTTGAGACCAACAAGGATGGTTCCACCGATCAGGATACCAACCCCAACTACATTCGTCCCAAGCAGTTCATGTTCCGTTTACAGAAGATCATGGACGAGTATGCTGGTGGCGTTAGCACTCAGTTCACGACCAACAAGCCGCTCCTCGAGAAGGGTCTCGAACTGTTGGACTTCCTCAGAGAGGATTCTGACAAGTTGGGCGCCGAGGATCTGCACGAACTGATGCGCTGCTGGGAGAATATCCACCGTATGTGGCAGGCAGAAGCTCATATCCGCACGATTCTCTTCCGTGAAGAGACTCGCTGGCCTGGATACTACTTCCGTTCTGACTGCCCGACCATGAAGGAAGACTGGGCGGTCTTTGCCAATTGCCGGTACGACCGCAAGTCCGGTAAGTGGGAGATGATGAAGCGCGACATCAAGTACATCTTTGGATAGGATGGTAGCCATTGTCGACCCGGTGGTAAGGCTCGATTACTTTCGACCCGGCTCATCGGAAACTCGATGGCTCACTACTTGATTCTTGATTTTATGGTCCTCCGGGCGGGTTTCCCGCTCGGAGGACTTTCAGTTTCGCATAACCAACTGGCTGTGGGTGCGGAGATCATGGCCGGCGAGACTTCAGGAAGCTGTTTACAGATGCCCCAACAGAAGTTAGATTGGAAATCGGTTTGAATATGGAAGACAAAAAGAAGATAGATATATGTCCACACTGTGGGCAGAAAATGCACCTTTGGCAACCTCCGGTCGAAGCCAACTGGGGCTTGCATGCACATTACGTCTGTTTCAACGATGACTGCTCCTATTATGTGAAGGGCTGGGAATGGATGCGAACCGAGTATGACCAGAACATCTCATACCGTCATCGCGTTGACCCGGAGACAGGGCAGAGTTCACCTCTACCGGCATGGTCGTCGCAGGCTCACCGAGATCGTATTATCGATCGGGAAGGGGAGTAGAAAATGAGAGAGATTGAGAATCTCAAGCAGCAAATCCTTAAGGAGTACCCCCGTCTTGATGAGCAGAGTACTTTTGACTTCCGTTGTCATCCAGGCGTGCCATGTTTCAATAACTGTTGTCGCGACGTCAACATATTTCTGACACCATACGACATCATCCGGCTTAAGAAAAAGCTGGGCATGACATCGACAGAACTCCTGAGAAAATATACCCTCTCTCCGTTTGATCGAAACCTGCCATACCCGGTTATCCTGCTCCAGATGAGCAGCAACGAAGAGAAGAAATGTCCCTTTGTTTCTGAGAAGGGTTGTGGTGTCTATGAGGACCGTCCATGGGCTTGCCGCATGTATCCTCTCGGATTAGCCGCACCTGGAGAGGGTTCAGAAGAACTCGACAAGGAATTTTATTTCCTGCTAAAAGAAGATGTGTGCAAGGGTTTCAATGAAGACCATCAATACGTTGTGTCAGAGTGGTTGAAGGATCAGGGGATCGAAGAATATAACAAGATGGGCGAGGCGTTTAGAGACCTGACGACGCACAAGTACTTCCAGGATGGTGGGGAACTTCCGCCTGATCGAGTTGAGATGTTCTTCATGGCATGTTACGATGTAGATCGATTCCGAAAACTCGTATTCAGCTCTTCTTTCTTCGAGAAATTTGAGGTGGACGAAGAAACCAAAGCGCGGATCAAAGAAGACGATTTAGAGATGCTGAGCTTTGCCAATCAGTGGCTTCGGTTTGCTCTTTTTGGAGCCAAGAGCATGGTCATCAAAGACGCTGCCATTGAGAACAAGAAGAAGGAACTGAAGGCCAAAGGCAAACTGGCTCGAGATCATGATGTAGAGAAATGATCTGACTACGATACTTGTGGCAAGTAAACACCCGTCGTCGGGACAACAAACTCGTCGACGGGTTTTTTGTGATCGAATAAATGCTCATCCATGAGAGACACCAGCTCACGGTAGTTGAGTTTGAACGACACGACCGGGTTGTCCGTCTGTATTGTGACATGAGGACTCGACCCGAATTAAATGAACCGTCAATAGATCTGTCCTTTGTCGCGGTAGAGTGTCTGACCTGTACCGGTCTATGCGTTGCCGTGACGATAAGCATTTGACATTGACATTTGGTGTGGCTGTGTCCTATTTGCTGCAAAGTGAGGGAAAGGAAGACCACAAATGAGTCGCAGAATTAACTCCGGAACTGTCCTCTTATTGCTGTTCATGGTTTATCTTTTGCTGGTACTTGGCGGGTGTGATGAGGATACCGTATCTTCAGATCCGCCAATGCTGATTGTGGAGCCATTGATCATTTCGAATTCGTCAACGGTTGGTAACCCGCCGTTATATCCAGCGGTGACGAATGTATATCTGTCCAATAGCGGAGATGGTACGGTTTCGTATGAGGCCGAATGGACTGCTGATTGGCTGGATGTTGGCAAGGGGCAGGGACTACCGATTGGGTCACTTCCGGAGCAAGATACACTTTGGATTCAGATGCTTTGGTATAGCCTTCCAGCCGGGGAACATGTGGATAGTGTCTGGATCGTTTCACCTGAAGCAACCAACTCTCCACAGATCATCGAAGTGTCTCTATCCATTAGGAGCAGTATGAGTGCTTCTCCTAAGAGTCTTTCATTCGTGGGTGTACGCGGTATTGATCCGCCGGACTCTCAGATGCTGGTGTGTGCGACCGAGTTCAGCGCGCAAGCCGATTTCACTTTGAGTTCTTCGTCCTCATGGCTTTCCTTCAGTCCTCAAAGCTCTTCTGCGCCAGATACGATTACGGTCAGCGTGAATCATGTTGGCTTCGCAGCTGGCCTTTATTATGATACGATTGTTATAACTTCACCACAAGCTGCAGATGTGTTTGTCCCCTGCAGCCTCAGAGTAACAAGTTGGCAGAAGATTGACAATGCCATTCAGCAGGATCTCCGGGCCATCACATTCTCCGATGATCTTCACGGTTGGGTGGTTGGGAATGTTGGGGGAGCCTATCCATCAGGATATGCATTGGCTACAGTCGATGGTGGTAAGACATGGGAGTTGCAGGACCTTGAGCAGCTTGACTACATGTTGGGTGATGTTCAGTTTCTTGATGCGCAGACAGGCTACTCGGTTGGCAAGCACGGATTTATAGTGAAAACAACTGATGGTGGGGCGAACTGGATATCACAGCCCCCCCCGGACACACTCGATTTAGAGTCGGTTCATTTCATAAGTGTTGATACCGGCTGGGCTGTCGGTCGGGCTGGTTTCATTATCCACACGAGCGACGGAGGGAACACCTGGGTTTCACAAGAAGCTAATGTCTCTCTCCACCTGGGCGGTGTTCAATTTGTCAGCGCCGATAGCGGATGGATCGTAGGCAATACCGGACTCATTCTGTTCACAGCCGATGGTGGCGAAACCTGGACCGAGCAAGACAATACTTCAAACTACGATCTCACCAATGTTAAATTTATCAACAATACTACGGGATGGGCAGTTGGACTGGCCGGAACGATTCTGTATACGAATGATGCTGGATCGAATTGGACTATGCTGGAAGGTTTTGCTAGTTATGCTCTATACGACGTGACCTTTGCGCCAAGCGGCAAAGGATGGGCCGTTGGTTCGGATGGTGTGGTTCTGTTTTCAGACGACGGTCTTAGCTGGACGCAGATGTCGACAGATTTTGTTTCTAGTCTGTTTGGAGTCTATTTCCATGATGACGAGAATGGTTGGGTGGTCGGTAGCGAAGGTACCATACTGCACACCTACACTGGCGGGGACTGAGCCTGGGGTTCAGTGTGAATAAAGCGGTCGAGAGGACCCCCCTTTCTCCCGTTCCGGAAATTACAGATTTGACTGGTGGAAGCCAATCATATCGCAGAGTCTGCGCCCGATACATTTTGGCTTGATAAATCGCAGCTTTAGACTATATTGGCCATAGATTAATAGATCATCAAACTCAATTTGATGTATTTTCTGACGAAGTTGGCCCACTTACTACTATGTTACGAATAATATAATAGATCAACTGTACTTACCTAATGTATCGGAGACCATTCATGCGCTATTGTCATATTCTCATTCTTGCTCTTGTCCTGTTGCTGGTGGCTGGTTATGCCGGTGCTGTTGCCGCAGAGTACATGCAGGTAAAAATCTTTATTGACACCAAGGCAGACTACATCAAGTTCCGGTCCTTACCTCTTGATCGGGTGTTCCAGACCGACGACTATGTTGAGATTATTACCAACAAGGAGGAGTTGACAGAGCTCGAAATAATGGGCTTCCGCCTTGAGGTTATACATGCTGATCTCGTGACATTCTACCGAAACCGGCTCGATATCCACAAGGACATGGGCGGGTACATGACGCTCTCGGAAGTATACGCCGCGATCGATGTAATCGTAGCAGACCATCCAACTATCGTTTCGACCAAGCACAATCTGGGTTCAAGTATCGAGGGGCGGCCGATATGGGCGATCAAGATATCGGACAATCCCAATGTCAACGAAGACGAACCGGAAGTGATGTTCAATTCCGCTATCCATGCCCGCGAGGTAATCACGCCGCTCGTAGTGCTACACGCCATAGATCACCTGACCGACAATTATGGGGTACTTCCGGAGATCACCGAACTGGTCAATAACCGTGAAATCTGGTTTGTACCGATAGTGAATCCGGATGGGTACTATCACAACGAAGTCACCAACTCGGGTGGCGGCGGCATGTGGCGCAAGAATCGTCGGGACAATTTGGACGGTACCTGGGGGGTAGATCTCAACCGTAACTTCGGCTACCAGTGGGGGTACGATGATGTCGGGTCATCCCCGTACTGCAGTACGCAAACATACCGAGGGACCGGTGCTTTCTCTGAGCCTGAGACCCAGCATATGCGGGATTTTACCATTGCCCACAGTTTCGTTAACACGGTGTATATTCACTCCTATTCCAATCTGATCCTTTATCCGTGGGGTTATGACTACCTGTTGACACCGGAGAATGATCTCTTTGCTGCGATGGCCGACTCGATGGCAACCTTTAATGGTTACACCGCTGAACCGTCCCATGGTCTCTACCCGGCCAACGGCGTCTCTGATGATTGGTGTTATGGAGAGCAGGTTCTTAAGAACAAGAACTATGCCTTCACTTTTGAGGTCGGCAGTAGCGATGACGGCTTCTGGCCCGATCCTTCACGCATCTCGGCCCTTGTGGCCGAGAACCTGGGGCCGATCCTGTTCTTATGTGAGGTAGCCGGGGATCCTTACGAAGTTCTGCCCCCGGAGATACCGGACATATTCGTGGCGGATACGGTGGACTCGATCGCATACGATGTTACCTGGGACTCTGACGACACCGTCAATCCAGCGGTATTCTTCGAATTGGTGGAACTGAGCGGATTTCAGCGGATCATCGACAATGCAGAAGGCTTCGACAATTGGACCAATAACGATTTCTCGATCTCAAGCGATCACAGCCACTCGGCGCCGAGCAGCTTCTACTCAGGCTCCGGGAATAATTTCAATCGCTATATTAAAACCGATTCCACAATCGCAGTCCTGACCGGGGACACCCTGCGACTATGGACATGGTATGATATTGAGAAAGACTGGGACTATGGCTACGTCGAGGTTTCCATCGATGGTTCGGCTTTCACCACCCTTGAGGGGAACATCACCACAACCAGCAACCCGAATGGCAACAACCGTGGGAACGGGATCACTGGAAATTCCTTGGGATGGGTTGAGGGACTGTTCGATCTGTCAAGTTATGTCGGACAGGAAATATACATTCGTTTGACCTATGAGACTGATGGATATGTTGTCGAAGAAGGAATCTACTTCGACGATATCTATCCGGTGAATGGATATGCTTCCGAGGTTATTGTCTCCTCGACGATCACCGGGGACCACTACTCCTTTACCGACAAAGCCCCGGGGAGCTACTATTATCGAGTTCGCGCTCAGGATGCTGAGGGGCAGTGGAGCCTTTTCTCGCCGATTGTTAATACCTATGTGAAAGCGGGTGGTGCTGTTTGCTTTGACACCGATGGTGACGGCTACGGTAACCCGGACCATCTCGAGAACACTTGTCCGGACGATAACTGTCCATCAATTTACAATCAAGATCAGGCCGATGCAGATTCCGATGGGGTCGGCGACGTGTGCGACAACTGTCCGGCTGTATCAAATCCCGATCAACTGGACTCCGACGGCGACGGTGTGGGTGATGACTGTGATAACTGCCCGACCTTAGCAAATGCTAATCAAGCAGACGTTGACAGCGATACGGTTGGTGACTTATGCGACAACTGTCCTGAAGATCCTAACCCCAATCAGATCGATACCAATGGCGATGGTATTGGAGATAAATGCTGTTGTATCGAATTGCGCGGCAATCTCGACTATGAATTACCCGATGAAGTCAATATTGCTGACCTGACCTACCTTGTAGCCTACCTGTTCACTGGTGGTCCTCCTCCTCTGTGCTTGGAAGAAGGTGATATAGATGGCAATGGTGAGATCAATATTGCTGACTTGACCTATCTCGTTTCGTACTTGTTCACTGGTGGCACAGATCCGGTGGTGTGTCCTTAGGAGCCAGGAACAAAACTTAAGATAGACAATGGCGGCCGCTTCCTACAATAGGGAGTGGCCGCTTTCATTATATTTATCAATAGCTTACGAAACGGTAGGTTGGAGAAAGCGCCCGCGGTAGCGAATTGCCCTACCGGGCAGGCGTTACGGATTGGACGTCAGCCGGCCATGTTTGTTTTGCCAGATATATATCCCGAGTCCCGCCAGGAACATCACTACCGATATCAACTGGTTGTAGGTTGGTTCGAGGCCATCGAAAGAAAAGTGCATAGCATCTTCATAGTACCTGACATACTCAATCGCGAAGCGGAAGATTGCCTCGACCATAAAGAGTATGGCGACCAGCTGTCCGACGAAGGCTCGCCGCTTCATCATGTAATGAAGAACGAGAAACAGACCCAAACCGTAGAGCGAACTGTACAACTGGGCCGGGTGCAATGCCGCATCGTGGTATGCGAAGTAAGGTAGCGATCCTGCCGGGAATGACATGCCCCAGGGCAGATCGGTAGGCGTACCAAAGCAACATCCATTGAGAAAACAACCTATACGAGTGAGCCCCAGACCAAGACCCAGGGTTGGAGAGAAGTAATCGAATGTGTCCAGCACCGACAAGCGTTTCCATCGCGTGTAGGCCATGGAGCCGGCGATAGCCACCAGTACACCGCCGTACAGATTCAAGCCCGCAATACCGAAATTCTCTGAACTAAATGGATTGAACGCAGACGACCAATCGTTACTGAATTCGCTCAGGTGGAACAGGATATAGAACAGCCTGGCTCCGATCACACCGCCAAAGATCATTATGTATGCGATGGCGAGGTATTGCTCGAAGGGACGTTCATATTTCCGACACACGTACCTGATATACAGAACGCCCACGAAGAACGACAGGGCCAGCATGATTCCGTATCCACGAATGGGGAGAGAGCCGATATGAAATAACTCAGGACACATTGTTAGCTTCTTTCCGAATTGATGACCGGGGCTGTACTTGCTTGTCTGTCGAGTACTTCCAGATTACTAGTGTCGCAATCAATCCCAGCAGTCCTCCGACCACTACGTCCGAGACATAATGAAAGCGCCCCCATACCGTGCCGACTCCAAGACCCAGCGTGAATACTGAAGCCGTCCAGGCGACCGAACGCGCATAGTAGCGGAAGGTGTACATCAACAGCACCAGGGCCACTCCAAAGTGTGAGGATGGCATACAACCTCCGCGAACTGCTCCTTTCTCAATAACGATTTCCACCAACTGCCTGAAAAC
Organism: Candidatus Zixiibacteriota bacterium; assembly: GCA_019038695.1. NCBI lineage: Bacteria > Pseudomonadati > Candidatus Zixiibacteriota > Candidatus Zixiibacteriota bacterium. Next base: position 23,753 of record JAHOYZ010000004.1, on the reverse strand, counting down.
CGATCCCTCTACGGCATTCTGGTAAAGTCCGACAAAATGCCAGCGAGGACCCTCGATAGGGTACAGGAAAAACAACAGATATGAAAGGAAAAACATAATGCAGATGGCGCTCATCGCACTGCGTATCAGGGCGTAACTACCACGAACGTAGGCCGTAATGAAGAAAACGGGTATCATCAGGTAATAGCTGAAATAGCACAAAGATATCGGTTCGGTGAGCCAGGGAGACAGCAAGTTGCGGTCAATATACAAAGTTGGGTTGACGCCAAACAGCGACTTCTCGAAAGCGCAGAGTTGGCCGTCGAAAAATCCGTCGAAGAGGAGGAACATCAAGCCACCCGTTGTGCGGTATAGAAATGTAAAGAGGATAAGCGGATACAGCAGCCGCAGGAGACGATACATTCCACCCTGGTCTTCACTTAACCAGTGTACTATCACGGTGACTAATACTACTACTCCGGTATAGAAGAATATCTCATCTACGTACTGGTTCAGTGGCCTCCCGAGAAGGAGAATGGCTAGAATCATCAGGAGCGAGTAACCTGCGATGAGACGGTCAAACAGATAGGAGCGACTCAGGAGAGAACGGTTCACTCGGCACCCTTCCTGGATGTACGTCGATCAGCCCCGGCCACTACCAGGACGATTTCGCCCTTGATGCTTCGCCCTGAAATTGCTACCAGGATGTCACCAATCGATCCGCGCAGGAACTGTTCGTGCAATTTGGTAATCTCGCGAGCCAGGCATGCCTGACGATCACCGAACTGTTCCTGAATATCTGTCAGGCACTTCACTACCCGGTGCGGGGATTCGAGGAAGATCAGCGTGTGCGGTATGTCCAGCAACTTACCCAAACGCGTGCGCCGTGCGCCCGATTTATTGGGGAGAAATCCTTCGAAAAAAAACCGGTCGGTTGGCAGGCCAGAGGCAGTCAGAGCCGGGAGTATGGAACTGGGGCCTGGCAGGGGGATGATCTCAATATCGGCGTCTATGGCGGCACGGACGACGCGGTAAGCTGGGTCCGATATGCCCGGAGTTCCGGCGTCGGTGATAACGGCAACAGACTTCCCCTCTTGTATGGAATCCAGCAATTGTCCTGCTCTTGTCGATTCGTTGAAATCATGGTAACTGACGAGCTTCTTGCTAAGCCCCAGTTTCTTCAGCAAGCTGCCGCTACGTCGAGTGTCCTCGCAGGCAACAATATCAACCTCGCCGAGTACTTCAAGTGCTCGTTGAGTGATATCTCCCATGTTGCCTATGGGTGTGGGGACGAGGTAGAGCTTGCCGTTCGAGTTATCCATTATGTTTTCTTGGCGTCGGAATTGAGAACTTGCTGCGGGATAGGACATCGTCCGAGAGAGGCGACTTCCGGCATAGTGCGTTTGAACCAGTTACGGTTGATCAGAGTGACGACGCGACTAACATCATCGCGGTCAAATCCGTCTTTGAGAAGCTCGTCTTCCGATCCAATTCCTTCCTCAATTATTCGGAACAGAATAGCGTCGATCTGTTCATATCGTACGCCGATTTCATCTTCATCGGTTTGTCCCGTCCAAAGGTCAGCCGAGGGGGCTTTGGAGGTAATCTTTTCGGGGATGTTGAGAGCAGAGGCGATCAGCCGTACTTCGGTTTTGTACAGATCGCCAATTGGATTTACAGAACAGGCGGAATCGCCAAACCAGGTGGTATAGCCCAAACAAATCTCGGTGCGATTTCCAGTACCCAGGACCAACCGACCGGTCTCTGCCGCAGCATCGAATAGGATAGCCATTCGTTCGCGCGACATCTTATTGCCGGCCCGGAAACGATTGTTATCATCGATAGTGTCATAATAGGCATCAATCATTGGTGAGATGTCGATTACCCGGTGCTCGATTCTCAATTGTCGGACAAGAGTCTCAGCATCAGTCAAGGAACTTTCAGAAGAGCCACGATACGGCATTACCAATCCCATGACCTTATCTTCTCCGACCGCTTCAACCGCCAGGGCTGCCGCCACAGCGGAATCAATTCCTCCTGATAACCCTACGACATAGCCCGACATCTTGGATCGTTTCAGGCGGTTGACGAGAAACTGTACAATTGTAACGATAGCATCGTCAGTGTTGAGCCATTTAGTCATGTTCATACCTTCAAAAGAGTACCCGTACAATATGTGATTGCGTCTGGCCATTCAAGGAAAATATCCTGTACCTTGACAATGGAGATACAGAGATTGTATATTTAATCTAATATGCCTTCGCTGCGGAGTCTCTTGGTAGGAGGACGTTTGATTTCATGGAAGGGCACATCAAGAAAGGGAAACCATGAGTGTGAACAAAGTAATTCTCGTCGGTAGGCTGGGTAAAGACCCGGAGCTAAAGTACACAACAAGCTCGCGTGCAGTTGTCAACTTCAGCTTAGCTACTAATGAGCGCTGGACCAGTCAGGACGGCCAGAAGCAGGAAAAGACCACCTGGCACAATATTGTCGCCTGGGGGAAGCAGGCAGAGGTTATCAACGAATATTGTCGTAAAGGAAAACAACTGTATATAGAGGGACGGATTGATAACAGGAGCTGGGATAAGGATGACGGTACCAAAGGATATATCTCGGAAGTAGTAGTCCAGAACTTCCAATTTCTGGGCGATCGTGATGATGCTTCCGGCGCAAGTCGACCAGCGGCTTCCGCACCGGCAGCAGGGGCACCCCCGGAACCCAAAAACGCAGCGGATGACGATGATCTGCCGTTCTGATTAATTCCTGAACAAATATTATCGATAGCCCCGGATGCCTTGTGTCCGGGGCTTTTTTGGTGTCCTGAATTTTCGCACGAGCGCCCAGATATTGGACTAAGGTTAGCCCATTGGAGAGGTCGATAGATAATATGTAATGTGCGACGTCTACTAATGTTACGTCGATATGATGATGTAATACATTATGAGGTATGGCCTTTGGGTAGTCTGGCGCGAGCGTATTGGAGAGTAGCCCTGATGATCGGTTCAACGATCATCCTGTCGGCCGCGATTATTCTGTATTTTAGCGATATCGTCTCCGTTCCCGGTATGGATCGGGCTGGAGGTGGTCTGGAACTGGCCGCAATGACGCTGATGCCGTACATGATTTCGGCGGTGGTCGCGGCGCTGACTGCTATTGGAGTCATGGCCATTTTGCCCTTGATACGTGCACGCGGAGTAGCCTCAGTCCTTGAAGCACGGCTACGCGAAATGGCTGCTGGTGATCTTGTCAGTCGGGTTTACGGGCTTGACTCGACACCTCATCTCCGGTCGATTGCGAACGAATTGAACGCGACTGTCGAAGCTCTTGGAAACCAGGTAGCGTCCTGGAAGGTCATCAACAGGCGTCAGTGGGAGGTACTCCAATTAGTGCGATCGGCTGCGGCGGCCGGTAACACGGATCGAGTGATTATACACGTTGGAGAGATGGAAGCTAATTGGCGCAAGATAGCTGAACTCGAGGAGAAACTGGCGACCTGACTACTCGTTCATCTTCTTTTCGAGCTTGGTGACTCTCTTGAGAAGATCGGGTAGTTTGGGCATGGAGGCTATTATTTTCATGGTGGTCATAATGTCGAGGGCGGGACTACCGAAGACTGTCTTGCCGGCGGGGACAGACTTGGCGATTCCTGATTGAGCACCAACTTTAACGCCGTCACCGATCTCAATATGGCCGACCACTCCTACCTGTCCTCCAAAAACCACTCCGTCGCCGATCTTTGTCGAGCCCGAAATGCCAACCTGTGCTACGATAATGCAGTGTTGGCCAATTTCTACGTTATGAGCAATCTGCACCAGGTTATCGATTTTGGTGCCCCGACCGATTCGCGTAGGACCAAGCGCTCCACGGTCTACCGATACGTTGGAGCCAAGCTCAACGTCGTCATCAATCTCCACCCATCCGATTTGCTTGATCTTCCTGAGACCGGTATCGGATTCGGCATATCCGAAACCGTCAGAGCCAATCACCGTTGAAGCGTGGATAATGACGTTGTTGCCGATACGTGACCGTTCAAGTATTCTGGCGCCCGGATAGATGCGGCAGTTTTCCCCCAGCGTCGCATCACGTCCGACGAACACAGATGATGACAATTCGCACCCGGGACCAATTACAGCTCCGTCGCAAACATGGCACAGAGCACCTATGCCCGCTGTAGGATCAATCCGGGCACTGTCTGCAACGACGGCTGTCTCATGGATGCCTGGCTCCACCAGGGGTTCGTGCGGATGAAAAAGATCAATAATCCGAGCGAAGGCAAGGTAGGGGAGAGAGTGCCGTAGAACCGGTTTCTGCGGACACTCGATATTCTCATCAAGAACCAAGGCACCCGCCGCAGTAGTGGCGACATGTTTCTTATAACGGTCGTCAGCTACAAAGCTGATCTGCGACGATGTGGCCGATTCAATCGGGGCGACGCCGGTTATTTCGACATCGCCGTCGCCTTCAACCGTTCCGCCAACCGTCTTGGCGATAGCCTCAAGCGTGTAGTGTGTATTATTCTTCGAGTTCATTAAGCAACTCGAGGACTTTGTCGGTCACCTCATAACTCTCTTTAATATAGCCGATTCCCTGAAGAGTGAAAATGACATCGTACTCGCTCTCAATTGCCAGGGTTTCTATCGCTCGTGCCAATCGATCCAGTAGGGGTTGAATGAGCTGGGATTGCTTTTGTTCGGCTGTTCCACGTGGGCCGTAAATCTGACGCGTAAAAGCATCGAGATCCGCTTCCTTGGTTCGAATAGCGGCTTCACGTTCGCTTCTTTTTTCGTCGGACAGGATTAGTTTCTGTTTTTCATATTCCGCAACTAATTCCTCGAGAGCCTCTTGCTTGGTATTTGCCTCTTCATCCCAGGCCTTACTTTCGGTCACCCAATCTTCTTGGGCTTTGAGCCAGGCATCCCATTCCTGGTAGATACGTTCGTCCTTGATGTATCCGATTTTTAATCCTTGAGCGCCGACTCCTGAGCTGCACCACAGCACAAACACCAAAGCCAAGGTCAATCCCAGCGCGAATTTCGGAATCCTAATCATTTTGGTCCCCAATAAGTTTATTGTTATCTGAACGTTGTTCCCATCTGGAAATGCGGTTTCCACCCCTTGTCTTGTCCAGTGACGTCATCCAGGGCGTAGCCGAAATCAAACCCGATTGTGCCGATAGCTGGCACCACAATTCTAAAACCAAGACCAACACTGCGGTAGACATCTCGAAATGGCCGTATGTCGGAGCGATTCAGCCACGAGTTGCCAGCATCGAAAAACAGCAAGGCATACAGTTGGTGTTGGGAAATCGGTATTTGCAATTCGATATTGGTGGTCAGCATGTACTTGCCCCGAACGCGAGTGCTATAGTTGCTAAAAGTTGTATCCTGAGCCGGGTCGAGGCCTGCTATGGCGTTGGGGTCACTGTAGAAAAAAGTAGTGTCGGATTGCGTCACCATCGAATCCGGAGTAAGGCTGCCGTCGTCGTACCCGCGTACTATACCCGTATAGCTCGTTCCTCCGGGAGTGAACCGATCTGAGATCAGGATACGGTTGTCTCCAGCGGGCGAAGTAACGACTCCGTAATGGACCTTGGCTGCCAGAGCGATGTTACCAAACAATGGTATAAACTTGGCTAGCGAGATGCTGTGTTTCTGATATTTCCAGTAACCCCCCATGACACCGCCAGTGTTTTCTACTCGGTATGAGATCATTGATCCTGCGGTAGCGAACTCAGGCAGATTACGAGAATCACGGATCAAGGAGATGGCGATTCTGGAGGCTGTATGGGTATCATCGCCATAGCGAATTATCGAACCGGGATACGGACCGTGAACCGTTTGGTCGAGGGCGACGTCGTAGGGCGTGTCGGCTGTGGTCGGGTCATCATAGTAGTGGTGTGATTTGTAGGAATTCTGGTCGAGGTATGTTTCGTCAAAGTCAAAGAAGCGGTTCCGTTCCAGCGCGTATGTGGCATAGATTCGGAAGTAATTGTCGGGCCACTGTAACCGTCGTCCCAGACGAATCGAGCCGCCGGTACGTCCTTCGGTGTAGTCGTCATACCAGCGTCGATTTGTAGCAAAAGCATTTACACCCATAAGAGTTGGGCGGCCCATGAACCATGGTTCAGTGAAGGAAACCGAGAAAGAATTGCGGAGTTTACCAAACTCGACATTGAACGACAGGTTTTGTCCATTACCCCGAAAGTTCGGGATACCCATGCCGAAAGTACCGACTACTTTATCCTGACTGTTATACCCGGCCCCGGCCGAAATCTGGCCGGTTTGTTTCTCTTCGATTTGAAACTCAATATCAACATCACCATTTGGCAGGTTTAGCGGAATAGGCTCGGCATTGGTGAAGAAATTCAGAGCCATGACATCACGCACCGAGCGAATCAGACGCGTTCGGCTGAACTTCTGGCCTGGTCGTACCGACAGTTCCCTGCGGATGACTTTCTCTTTGGTCTTACGGTTGCCTATGATGTTCACCAGGTTGACGTGCGATGGCACGCCCTCGCTAATCTCATACTGAACATCGACAATCGAATCGGTGCGCGTATGACGTTCGTCAGCTATACGAACATGGAGGTGTCCGATCTCATAGTAGGCGGAACCCAATTCATTCCAGGATTCTTCATACTTCTCTATATCAAAAACATCACCAGCTTTGAACTTCATGACGCTCATAAGCGCATTGTCCGGCAATTCCTCGTTACCGTTGAGAGTGACTTCACCGAAATAGTATTTAGGGCCCTCGTACACGTCCAGAAATATGGTCATACGGTTGCGGACTGAGTCGATAGCGATGGAGTCGGAAACAAGATGGGCGTCGATAAATCCCCGCTTGTGATACTCGACGATCACTTTCTGAAGGTCTTCTTCGTACTTATCCTGAGCGAAGTCAGAGCTTTTCAGGAATCCTCGCTTCCGATTACGCATCTGACTGATCAGTTTATCGGCTTTGACCCGTTTGTTACCGGTCAGGGTGACTGTCTCGACTTTGACTTTGGAGCGTTCTTCGATTTGGAAACTCAGGATTGCTTCGGAAGAGTCGGAATTGAAGTTGAGGTTCGGGATGATATTGGCCCGGAAGTAGCCCTTTTCTGCATAGGTTTCAAGTATTGCGTTCTTCTTTTCCTGGACAAGATAGGGGGAAATGTATCCACCAACGCCGAGCTTCAGTTCTTCTCTCAGGTCCTTGGTATTGATCTTCTTGTTGCCAGAGAATTCGAGACCGACCAGTTTGGGCAGCTCAGCGACAATAATATATACCTTGACTCCGCCTGTGACCGGCTCGGCATCAATACGAACATCGGAAAACATCCCCAAGCCGTAAAGACGCCTGATAGTTTCGGCGATAGCAGTAGGAGTCAGAGAAGTACCAACATCAAGCGATGACACGCCGACTATTAGCGAGCGTGTTGCTACCCGATTCCCCTCGACGCTAACATCGACGACCTGATACACCTGTTGGGCCGAGCCAATAGTAGCTCCGACCAGCAGAAATATGCAGCAGACCAGGGCAATCCGTGCTCTCTGTCTACATATGGAAGTCAATATATCCTAATTGCCAGGTGATACGATCTTGTTGATCTTGATTTCCGTGTATTTTTGGCGATGACCCTGGGTACGACGGTACTTCGTGCGACGTTTATACTTATAAATAAGCACTTTGTCAGACTTGCCTTCACTCATGATTTCGGCTTCGATTTTTGCATCGGCTACGGTCGGAGTACCAATAAGAGTACTATCCTGATTTTTGACAAGCAGGACTTGCTCAATGTTAAATTTACTTCCCGGGTCAGCTTTCTGTAAGGGAACTTTCAGGACATCACCTTCCTGAGCTGTAAACTGGACTCCGGAAACTTCAAAAACGGCGTACATTTCATTCCTCCAAAAGGACGTTAGAAGCTATTATCCCATCTCGGGTTAAGCCCAATAAATTAACGTTTCCTTCGCTCAAGTCAAGGCAAAACTTGCCACTTGAGCAGTAACCTACAAACTTCAATCTTACACCCGGCAGATATCGGGAAGTTCCCGTTGTTGACCCTTACTCCAGCGAGCCGATTTCTTTCTCTACTTCTATCAGGATTTCGCCGGAGCGAATGACCTGTTGCATCTTCGTATGATCAGGGTAGAGAGGTCGGTCAATATCGAGGAAATCGACGTGACGGCGCACTACTTCGTATGCTTTGGTAACACCCTTTCCGAAGCCATAATCACGGAAATCGAGGGCCTGAGCGGCAGCCATTATTTCAATACCGAGAATTCCACAAGCGTTATCAAGAATTTGGAAGTTCTTCAGGGCGGTATTCATGCCCATCGAGACGAAATCCTCCTGGTCGGCTGCGGCCGGTATTGATTGCACTGAAGCCGGTGCCGACAGGATTCGCTGTTCGACGATAAGGCTATCGGCGGTGTATTGGCTGAGCATGAGACCGGAGAACATGCCGGCCCCTTTGGTCAGGAAAGGGGGCAGGCCAACGCTGAGCGCCGGGTTGTTGAGTCGGTTCATCCTTCGCTCAGAAATGATGCTTACCATAGTGATGGCGATACCGGCCATGTCCATCGGCAGCGCAACCGGCGTTCCCTGGAAGTTCGCTCCTGATATTTGTATACCTTCGTCGGGGAAGAAGATCGGGTTGTCGCCGACACCGTTGAGTTCGATCTCAACCTGTGAACGCGCATACGCGAGGGCATCGTGAGCCGCACCAATAACTTGAGGTGTAGAGCGCATCGAGTAGGCATCCTGGACCTTGCATTTGACTTTTCCCTCAGCCAGATCTCCACCGGCCACGAGTTTTCGGATTGCCTCTGCGCTCCGAACAGCTCCCTTGAAACCACGCACCTCATGCAGTCTGGCACTGTATGGCTTCATGTTGGCTTTGAGTGCTTCAAGCGACATAGCGCAACCGATCTCGGCCTGTTTGAGCCATCGGGCTGCATCGTGGAGGAAGATAGCGCTCATGGCGGTGAGGAGATTCGAGCCATTAATGACAGCCAGACCATCACGAGCCTGTAAACCCGGAATTGGAATTCCGGCTTTCTCCATAGCCGTCTTGCCGTCAAGCAACTCACCTTCATAGTAGGCTTTGCCTTCGCCCATCATCAACAGGGCTATCTGCGCCATAGGGGCAAGATCACCACAAGCTCCGACAGAACCCTTCTGACAAACGAAAGGTGTCACACCTTTGTTGAGCATTGCGACCAGCGTCTGGGTTATCTCGGGACGGACGCCGGAGTTGCCGTGAGCGTGAACATTGATTCGGCCCGTCATTGCCCCGCGCACATACTCTATCGGGGCTGGATCGCCAATTCCGGCTGAATGGTTATAGATGAGGTATTTCTGGAAATCCTCTATCTGGTTATCATCCAGTACGACCTCGGAGAACTCACCGATACCGGTATTGACGCCGTACATGATTTCATGGGCTTCGATTTTCTTTTCGAGCATAGTCCGGCATTTTTCAATCCGGGCCAGAGCGTCGGCAGATAGTTCCACCGGTTCATAGTGTCGGGCTACTTTGACCAGTTTGTCGATGGTCAGGCCGGAACCGTTCAGTATTAAGGCCATTATGTCACTACTCCTTTAGATCAATGCATTGTCGGCTGCTATTATAAGAGGCAGGAAAACGTCTCTGTCGCCTATGTATCCTGAAGGCCGGAAGCAGAAGTCGGCTGGTATCGCGTCATAATCTTTGTCCGAGGGGCAGGATTCCGCGACAGGTCTGGTGCATTTGGATAGATCAATAACATTCATTATTCCTTGTTTCTCAAGATAGAAAGCCAAAAGCAGTTGTCAATCGAATTTGAAACGGACATATTAGCCGGGATGCAACCAGAGATTGAAATCAGCGCGTACCTCAGAGAGCAGACGTTTGTAGCGTTTGACACCGAGACCACAGGACTTTGGGCTCCAGCCAATAGGGTAATCGAGATTGGGGCGGTGAAGTTCCGGTGCGGACAGTCCGAGACAGAGGTTTTCGAGTCACTGGTAAATCCCAAGAGATCAATTCCGCCAGAGTCAATTCGAGTTCATGGCATTACCGATGATATGTTAGTGGATGCTCCTGAGGCGGCCGGAGTGATAGCAGATTTCATGTCATTTTGCAGTCCGGATTCTATATTGATTGCCCACAATGCGCCGTTTGATATTTCGTTTGTTGGGTGTGAACTTGAACGGGCGGAACTGGATTTCGGTGAAAATACAATTCTCGATACCGTCGATCTTTTTCAAAGGTATGTTCCGGGGTTGTCTTCGTACTCATTGTTGGGATTGGCACGTCATTATTCCATAGCCGAAACTCAGGATCACCGGGCGCTGGGAGATGCGGTACTGGTTCAAAAACTGTTTGAATTGATTGCGCCGAAGTTTGGCAACATCAAGAAAAAGTCTGACTTCTCACATATGGCTTCGACCTATGCTATGGATGATTGGCGGGCGCAACAGGCTGATTTACCCCAGGAACACTCCGAGTTGAATCGGGCCAGAGATGAAAAACTGCGAGTGCATATTGTGTACCAGACTCCTTCCAACCAGCCCACGACACGGGTGATCCGACCGGAGCATTTCTACCAATTGGGCGAGATATACTATATTAATGCCTATTGCGAACGTGCCCGCGGCGAGCGAACGTTCCGCCTCGACCGCATTGGGGAATTCAAAGTCATCGAGTAGCAATTGTTCCGTCATGCTACCAGGCGATGCCTGTGAGCGGAGTCGAAGCAGGCATCGCCTGTTTTTTTTGGATGTCAGCCATAAATCTGTTATGCCGGACTTGATCCGGCATCCAGTCTTCTCCTCGGGTGCCATGCTCAAACTCGTTTGGGCATGATTTGAGAAATCCGACATCGACTTGCACTTGACTCCGGCTGAAAATCGTGTTTTCTTTCGATATGCGCAACATTACACTCCTTCTGCTACTCATTGGGATGATTCTACCGAATGCAAAGTCTGCTCCTGATTTGTCAAACATAATAGATCCGGAAATCTCTGAAATTGTAAGCCAACTTTCTCCGGATGAAGTTGTGCATGTTGAATTGGCTATTGCGGGAGGAGTTGTTGCCTCAGAGCTAATTGAGGAAATGGACCGTCTTTGTTCAACGCTCCATGAACGGCGGTTGTATGGTCTCAGAAAACTAAGACAGATAGCAGAAAATACCCAGCGGGACATTCTGAGCTATCTTCAGATTCTAGAGGAATCCGGCTTGGCGGCGAATGTACAAAGCCATTGGCTGACGAATACAATATCAGTTGATTTGGCTGCTTCCCAGGTGAATGAAGTATCCGCTGAGGCCGGTGTTCAGAGAGTATTTCAATATCCTGAGTATCATCAAATGGTACCGGAATTCATTCGCGAAGATCAATCACGAAAGAGCGGAGCTCAGTTGAGTGTGGAACCAAACGTATCATATATAGGTGCCGACTCAGCATGGGCGTTGGGATACACAGGAGAAGGTCGAATCGTTTGCGTCTTTGATGCATCTGGAGTCGATGGCAGTCATCCAGCCCTGTATGACAATTGGAAAGGTCATGATGGGAATCCCAGAGCAGCCTGTAGGAATTGCGATTTTCCTACGGCTCATACGTCACATGGTACTCTTCTTGCCGGGATCATGATAGGTCATGATGATAGTACGGGAGACACAATTGGAGTCGCCCCAGGTGCACAGTGGATATTCGGAGGTTTCGCCGGTTGGGAATGGGCCGCAGATCCCGATGAAGACCCCAACACCACAGCGGACATGCCGGACGTCATCAATATTAGTATGCTCACAAACACCGGCTGTTATGATCGATGGTGGGATCAGATTGACATGGTTGAAGCCCTTGGTATTGTTGTCGTTAATTCTGCCGGAAACTATGGACCCGGTCCTATGACAGTCGGAAGTCCAGCAACACGAGCAGACGATTCTCTCACGAATTTCGCAGTAGGTTCCATTGATCATCGAAACTCAGAGGTCTACATCTCTTCAGGGAGGGGACCGTCCTCATGCGACTCGGTATCGATCAAACCGAATCTGTGTGCTCCAGGTGCATATGTCAGGTCATCCATCGTAGACGGTGGATACATGATCACAGGGGGAACATCCGTTGCGTCTCCGCATGTGGCCGGTGCCATAGCAATCCTCCGGCAGTTTGCACCGAACACGACCGCCCGCGAGATTAAGGAAGCTTTGCTTGCCGGCGCAACTCCACGAGGAACGCCTTACCCCAACAACGACTATGGCTGGGGAATCCTCAACATTGTGAAATCGATGGAGTTCTTGGAGAGAGCACACCTCATCCCATCGACTCACAAGCTGGAGCAGAACTACCCAAATCCATTCAACAGTACCACGACAATTGAATACTATCTGTCAGAAGATTCGCATGTAACAATGACCATATATAACATTCTGGGTCAACATGTGAGGACAATCGTTGATGGAAGAAAGGGAACTGGTTACAATGTAGCAGTGTGGGATGGTAATGATGAAAGAAGTAACAGTGTTTCCTCTGGTGTATATCTCTATGAACTAAAGGCCGGTAGTACGAAGCTCTCCAGAAAGATGGTCTTCTTGAAATGAGTCTGCGGTCACATTAAGATCGTGTGCTTCGGACAACAGGCGATGCCTGCCAAACGAGTTTGAGCCGGGCACCCGGGATACAGGCCATGTCTGCCACTATCCCTACTACATCACCCCAGTTTCTTGCCCTCAACCCTTGTGCATGAAACGTTCACAAATGACAACCACAGATTCAATACAAGGAGACTACAGAAGGTGCACCAATTTTACTACGTTTTCACCGGTTGAAACTATAAGAAAATCCGTCTTACGCACCCAATGACAGGGAGTTACACCAAAAACGCAAAACGCGTATTACCAAACAAAGCCATTTTGAACAAGACTGGCGTCTAAAATACTGAGAACTTGAAGTACTTGCCGGGATTCTTTTCGATGTCGGTGACGAGGTTGCCTACGCGGATCATCAAGTTGGTCATCTCGACATACAGTCCCGTATCACTGACCATCAATCCCAACGATCCTTCTGCCGTGTTGATCTTATTGACGATGCTGTCGAGACGCGAGGACACAGCATTGAGATTGTCATACAGTTTTGGGTCGTTGATCAACTTGCCGACTGTCCCCTGACTGGTGTTGACCTGGTTGGTCAGTGTCTCAACCGAATTGGCTGTTTTCTCTATTGAGACCATGATCCGCTCCTGATTCTTTTGCAGATCAGCAGTCAGAGAAGTCAGACGCTCAAGGAGGGCTGCCATACTGACGTACAATTCATCATTGGTCGCCAGCTGTCCTAAGGTGCCGTCGCCGCGATTCATCCGATTCAGAAGTGTATCGAGTCCATTAACAACTGCACGAGCATCTCCGATAGTCTCTTCGCCCGTTTTGAACAGAGTTTCGATATCAGCCGCGGATACCACCGGTACCGTAGCATATTCCTCCAGGATGGGTAGTCCCTTGGTACCGGGGAGGATCTCGACGTACTTGTCGCCCAGGAAACCGATCGTTCCCAGTTGCACTTTAGTGTCTTCGGTCATCATCGGCCAGACATCCCTTTTGATCCGGCAGACAATCTCCACTTTGCGCCTGGCGTCGAGGTTCACGAATCTTACGCTACGGACATTACCGACTTCAACGCCGGCCATCCAGACCGGAGCGCCCGGCACGAGTCCGTTGACGCTGCTGAAAAAGCATTTGAACTTGACCTTAGCATCCCAGATCGATGTCCCGCCGCCACCGAGAGAAGCCCAGAACATGACGATTACGGCAAAGGAAAGGATCAATCCTACTTTGAGATTACCCCATTTGATATCAGTAGACTTTTTCATATTGGCAATTCTCTTTCATTACCTCGAATATCTGAGTCGGACCTCCCTTACGGGCCGGAGGGTCCTTCGTTTACATCTACTCCAGTTACAAAATGCTGCCGCGCTACGTCAGCGAAGGAAGTCAGGAAAGGTTTAAGGAATTCCTTCACTCGGCGATTAGTGCTGGTGTGCAATTGCTCTCGGTTGCCGTCAAAAGCCAGTTCACCGTCGGCTATGACCACAAACCGGTCGGCCATAGTCAGGGCATCTACAATTTGATGGGTAACCATGATAGAGGCAATCGGTTTTTCAGAATGCAGCTTCCCGATCAGGTCGAGAATCTTCTCCGTTGCACGGGGATCAAGACCGGTGGTAGGTTCGTCATAGAGCATAATTTTCGGGTCGGTCGATAACAAGGCTCTTCCGATCGCCACCCGCCTTCGCATGCCGCCCGAAAGCTCCTCAGGCAGTTTGTCGATTACTTCGTCCGCATCCAAGCCCACAAAGCCGAGCATTTCCATGACCTTCTCGAATATCTCTCTATGTCGTAGTTGCGAGTGTTCGATCAGGTAATAACCGACGTTTTCTCCGACCGTCAAAGAGTCGAACAGAGCTCCGGCTTGAAAGACCATACCGATTTTCTTACGGAGCTTCCTTCGGTCCTTCTCTCTCATAGTGCAAACGTTCGCGCCGTCAATGAGTAGCTCTCCCTGCTGCGGACATTCAAGCCCCAGGATCAGACGCAGGATAGTCGATTTGCCTGAACCGGAGGGACCCATGATGACCAGCGCCTCATCATCGCCGACAGTGAAGGACACATTCTTGAGGATAGGCCGGTCGGAGTAGGAGAAGTGGATGTTACGCAGTTCGATCATAAATAGCCTTTGATGACGGAGAAAACGATCTTGGTAATGAAGAAGTTCACAACCAGGATAGTAATTGATGAAAGCACCACGGACTCGGTGGTGGCCCGGCCAACACCCTTGGTGCCCCCTACCGACGTGAACCCCTTATAACAGGCGATGAAGGCTATAATAAAGGAGAAGACAACTGGTTTGAGCTGACCGATGAACAGGTTGCCGAAAGTCAGCCGTTCCCGCACCGCTGACCAGTACATGGTTGTGGTTACGTGTGCTATGAAGTGAGCGATGACCCATCCTCCCAAAAGGGAGATGAAATCACAGATGACAGTTAAAACCGGCAGCATCATAACTAAAGCAATCAGGCGAGGCACAACCAGTTTCTTCATCGGATCAACGCCAAAGGCAACCATGGCGTCTATCTGGTTGGATGATTTCATGGCACCGATTTCCGCCGTTATGCCGGCGGCTACCCTGGCAGCGACCATCAGTCCCGCTAGAACCGGTCCCAACTCGCGAATAATAGCAATAGCCATGATGCGGCCGAGGTAATTCTTGGCGCCAAAATCAGCCAACTCGGCCGAGAAAGCCAGCGCAAAACCCTGGCCGGCAAAAACACCGGTCAGGACCACGAGATACACGGACCCCACTCCAACGTAATGCATCTGTTCGATGGTCTCGGTCAAGTAAAACGGCCGACTGAATATCGCCGCTACGGCTTTCAGAGCAAAGAAGAACTGGCCCTGTAACTCGTGTGCGAAATGTTTTAGCCAGTTGTTGATAGCGGTAAAAATGGTCTTTTATCCTTACATTTGTACTCCCGCGCTATATAGGCGGCCTGTAGACTCAAGTCAAGGCAAAAGGCCTTGGGTGATAGGTGAGGATCACTTATATTGGCACCCATGAGTTTTTGGGATGGATTGAAATGTCTGTGTTGTATGATTGGTACATAGGCGATCTGAGGAAACATTGACGGTGAATGAACAACACACTCCAAAACGTGGCCACGCCATTGCTCTCTTCTCAGGAGGGCTTGATTCAGCCCTGGCAATACTCCTAATGCTACGTCAGGACATCGAAGTTACTGCGATAACGTTTATGACACATTTTGGCTGTGATCTGGGGGATCGTTCATCCTGCGGATCAAATCCCTACCCTGCGGCGGAGAAGTTTGGGTTCAATGTGAAGCTGATGCATCTGGGGCAGAAGTTCGTCGATATTGTAATCAACCCCAAACATGGTCGGGGGAAAAACATGAACCCCTGTACCGACTGTCGGATATTGATGCTCAATGAGGCGCACGAACTGATGAAGATGGTTGGAGCCGACTTCATTATTACCGGCGAGGTCATGGGCCAGCGGCCCATGTCGCAAGTACGCGACAAGTTGAATCTAGTGGCGAACAAATCAGGTTTGAAAGGGAAATTACTGCGTCCACTCTCAGCAAAACTGCTTCCGCCCACCGATGTTGAGCTTAGTGGTCTGATTGATCGTGAACAACTTGAGGCGATCCAGGGGCGTAGTCGCAAACGGCAGATGGAACTGGCCGCTGAGTTCGGGTTGAAGGATTATCCCAATCCGGCTTCGGGGTGTTTGCTAACCGATGCTAATTATTCGTGCAGGTTGCGCGATTTGCTGGCGCACAGCGAGAACATTGATTTCGACGATCTCAATCTCTTACGGTTCGGGCGACATTTTCGACTCGATGAAAATACCAAAATTGTTGTTGGACGCAACGAACAGGACAACAATTCGATCCTGTCCTGCATGCGCCCTCATTATTTCAAAATGGAGGCTCTTGAATGGGGTTCGCCGCTTACGCTGTTGATTGGTAATGCAAGTGAGGAGAATATCGAAATTGCTGCTGCAGTTACGGTGCGCTATAGTTCGGGCAGAGGCGAATCTGAGGTAGACGTGACAATTGGGGAAGAGGGGAAGGGTCGAGTTTGTACTGTTGCACCCGCTAGCGACAGCGACATTGAGAAACTGATCATCCGCTAAGAGTTCTCCAGCTTCTGTGAGTTCGGAAAAAGGCATAAGAAAAAGGTCCCAACTCTCATCGAGACCTCTCTCTCCTCACCAGACGGAGAACTCATTGAACAGCCTAACCGCCAAGAAATACTGCTCATGTCTTTCCGGCAAGCCGACGGGTTGCGGACTGTCAGCTTACGTCGTTTCTCCGACTATCAATATTGTAAACAAATACCGTGCCAATACTAGCGCCAATGCCGAATCTTACTATCGCACAGGAGATTGTCGGGATCAGTAATTCTCGGAGTATGTGTTAAGTGTCGTATGGGCGCAGGATGTGTGGCGGGATCAGCGCAGAACTTGGAATGACGCAAGAAATGTCGATATCTGTCAGGGAGGTCAGGCCAGACTTACGAAATACAGATCACAGCTTCCTGATAAAAGTTACCACACATATGATAAAAAAAGAAGCCCTGCTGTGGCTAACAGCCAGGGCTTTCGTCGACGAAAGTAGCTTATACGAGCCTATGATTGGAATCGCTTCAACAATAATTCCAAAGTAGGCAGATTCTTACTTCACCAAAACCATCTTTTTGGTCTGGGAGAAGTTGTCGGCAGAGATGCGATAGAAGTACACACCACTTGCGATACCTGATCCATCGAATTCGACCTGATAGGAACCAGCTTCCTTGTCCATATCAACGAGGGTAGCAACTTCCTGCCCCAGGACATTGAACACCGACAATGTCACATGGGATGCCGAGGGCACATCGTAAGCGATCATTGTAGTTGGGTTGTATGGGTTAGGGTAGTTTTGACCCAGGCTGAATTTTGTGGGCATATCCGGAGAATCCGGAGCCACATTTGACAGAGCCACGGTTACAGTTTCGAACTCCGGCCGTTCCATACGCATTTGCGTAGTTCCGGCCACCTTGTCCTGGTACACATAGCACAGCGTGTGCCCCGGGTCCCTCAGTACTATGGCATCAAGCTTGATTTCATCCACATTGACATCGTTAATTTCGAAGACCAGGTTGGCTACTGGACCAGTTCCAGCGGCCAGGGTGGGCTTGAAAGTAGGAGTCATCTGCGGAAGTAGACCAATAACAACCGTATTGTTATCATTGTTGATATTGGCAAGCTTCAGATCAAAATACTCCGTCCGTGTGTTCTCAAACGTTACCGCTTTCAACGTAACGCCCTCCGAGAACTGTAGTGGAATATCGATTCCTGCCAGATTGGCTTCGTTAGTAATACTTAGCGGTATTACTATCGTACTGGCGTCTTTTGAGACAGCTTTGCCAGCCATGAAGTTGTTGGCCGCTGCTGCAAAGACCAGCGAAGGCGCCAGCAATATGATCGTAATGATCACCAGCATGTTTGAGCGTTTCATCTAAGTTCACCTCCTCGGGCTGTGAGTGACTTTCTGCGATCGGCATTGACCAAATCAATCCATTGACATCTGCCGGTCGCGTTCATTCATCCGAAATGCGAAAATTCTATTCTACAGTAAACGCAATCATATGCGCTTAACGTTATTAATGTGCAATCGAAGGTTCTCATTTACCGGTGGGGTATGAGTATACTACAAACAGATCCGCAAATTGTCAAGGCCTTTCTGCACTATCCGATTAACGTCGGACCCTGTCTGTACATTACCACACTGTTTCAAGGTGCTTGCTGCGTTTACCCAAATCTCCATCCTGACTTATCGTACACATGCAATGCGAAGTTGGTTCCATTTCAAAGAAAAAAACATTTAACACACACAGGAAAACTTTTCCGCATTGTGGCTCGTTCTCGCTTCGCATTGGGCGCAGGATATGCGATGGACGAAACGATGTCATTAGCGCTACAACATCAATATTGGTATTGCCCTGGTTAGCAGTGGGCTGTATAGTTGCTACATGGCTACTATATTTGAGCGTATAATTCGACGGGAAATACCGGCAAAGATTTTTCATGAGGACGACGAAGTTATCGTCATCGCCGATCACCATCCTCGGGCGCAGGTGCATTTGCTAATCATTCCGAAGACTGTAACACATAATTTCTATGAGACCGATGCAGTTGTACTATCAATGCTGAACACTAAGGTCAAGATGATTGCCGACAAGCTGGGTTTGTCAGATCATTTTCGGGTGATTATCAACAATGGATATTGCCAGGAGATAGACCATCTTCATTACCATTTTCTCTCAGACCGAGGAGCCGACAGGCTGAGTTGGCTGGAGGAATGATCCGGCAGCCGGGTTTTACCTTGTTTCGCTTGACAAACGAACCTTTTTTCGTAAATTGATTAAGTAGCTGTATATGAAACAGCAATTTTGTTCTCATCATTTGTCCAGAATAGGTTGTCTATAGTAGCCTGAGTTAAGGGACAGTTTAGAAGATTCACAATTACTGCTGTTGTAGTCGTTTTTCGCCCGCAATAGTAGAACCGCCAAACCATGCATGGAGGTAAACAATGCGTGTGAACTTTGGTCCCTTGAGGTTTTTTCCATTCGTATTGATGATTGCGGGGGCGTTGATTGTCACCACTGGATCAGTTGCGGCCCAGCCGGAGTTGGTTGTTGAGGTGCTCGACATGACCGTCAGTTCCACCGACGGCGAAGGGATGCTGACGATAAAATTGGACAACAATGTGGATACGGTAGCCGGATTTGCGATGTGGCTTATGCTGGACCGGCCGGATGTAATTACCTTTCAGCTTGACGTTACTACAGTTGTTGATACGAGCTATTGGCAATGTCTGACTTGGTCTGGACCGGACTGTGTAGAATCCCTTTTGGTCAGCCCATATGATTCGTGGGACTGGTTCACGATTGACACCAACGAAATCTCTGCTGCCGCTTTCGATACGACAGGCACTCTAACCTCGGGCTGGCAGTGGGTGGATGCACGATCAATATCCGGTATGGGAACGGACGTAAATGTGGCTGGGATAGCCAACATGATATCCCCGCCCACAGTGCCCGGTATTTATCCTCAGCAGGGTGGCAGTCTTATTAAGATTCCCTTCGACATTTTGGCTGATCCTGTTGATCCCGAAGGGGAGATCGTCAACGTGATTATTGTCTACCCCCCCATGGACCACTTCAGTTTTTCCGATCCCTGGGGTAATACGATTGGCCTCACCTATGACACTATCCCGGACACCTCGTGTTTTATCTGTACTCAATGGGCTGGCGAAGAGTGTCTCAACTGGCAACGAATCCCGATGGGAACTGAGGATTGTGACTCCATCTTGATTGAAGATATTGTAGTGGTGAGTCTGGATACCAGCCTTGTTGTTATTTTGGATGGGACGGTTACTGTTTTGCCGGGCTGTCTCCCCATAATTCCGGGTGATCTTGATGGCGACGGTTTCTCTGACATCAGTGAATTGGCTATGCTTGTCGAATATATACATTTTGGTAGTCCGCCGATACCTTGTCCATGGAACGCGGATGTCAATGGCGATTGTGTGATCAACTGGGATGATGCCAACCTGCTTGAAGAAGGTGGTCCGTATGTCGAATGCACTTGTGTGGACCCACAGTGGGTCTGCTGCCGCGATCTCGCCGGTAACTTTGATTATGATCGTTTTGATGATGTCAATGTGGCGGACTTGACCAAACTGGTTGCATACATGTTTACTGGAGGGGCACCGCCATATTGTTACGAAGAGGCTGACATTGATTCAGCTGGTGATCCGCCGGGAATCAACGTCTCTGACCTTACCTCCCTTGTTGCCTATCTGTTTACCGGAGGCGATGCTCCGACACCGTGTTCGATAGGGGAGTAGTCGAGGACTAAGAAAACGAGTGTACTGGTTGTGGGAAGATCGCCCGACTCCTGCACCAATCTATAGAGCTCTATGGTTCGCAAATGTCTACAGAGAATCGGGCAAGAAATCGGCCACCCTCAATATGAAGGGTGGCCGATTTGGCTTGCTACCATATCTGGATGAATGGGTTATTCACATACTGGCTCGGAACCTCCAGTGAATAGATAAGCGACAAGGGAGGTGAGGTCAGAAATATCTATCTTTCCCCCCGGACCGGTGATGCCATCTATATTGCCTGCCACAAGAACCAGTGGTGGCGGTCCTCCGTTAAAAAGATATGCCACCAGATATGTCAGATCCGCGATGTTCGGGCCGTCGGTATCACCATCGACGTCGCCGCAGATAAACTGGGGATAGACATGCAAGTCATATATCTTGTTGTCAATCGCACCGATTTCATCCTCCACCTGGGCAACAAAACTAACAAATCCTGTATCTAATGGTATTCCATGAAGATTACCATCAGACGACAAGGCAAGGCCGGTCCCCGGAAGGTCGTCATCGCGATCTGTCCATGTTTGAACGCCTGTCCCTCCGACTGTCATCAACTGGGCGGAGTATTCTTTTCCAATCTGTGGACTGATCAGATTGGTAGTGTCTATTAGCAGTTGTGGGTTAATTTGAAGGGAGAGTGTTATAGTATCCGTCCGCCCTATCCCATCAGTCGCCTTAGCCGTAAAACTGATTAGGCCATCAGATACAGGCACTCCAGAAAGCAGACCCACAGATGAGAGAGACAAGCCAGTGCTCTCAAGATCGTTGTTTTGGTCGGTCCAGGAGACAACCCCATATCCACCACTGTAATTCAGTTGTTGTCCATAAGGATGGTTCGCCGTCCAATCGGGGAGACTTTCGGTTTCGATCAATACATCAGGTCCACTTGAATAACGGAATAGCCGAACCGCATCAATGGCCGCCTCAACTTCGGAGTCATCTCCAAGATCAGATGCCTCAAACTGAAGCCGAATCTGGTCACTTGGTGTTACATAGTCACTCACCCAGTACTTATGTATAAACCACCCGCCAGATGAGTATTCAACCGGTCCGATGGTCGCGACATGAGCAAAATTGTACCCATTATCATTTGATATTTTGACTTCGAAGATATCGGCATAAGGATTGTTACCCGTATTGTTACTATACCATCGCGCATATTCAACCAGGGTGACTCCCTCGGTGGCATCGAGAACCGGGGATCTCAGGCTCGTAGTACCGTCGTCAATGTCACTATGGGCCCAGGATGATTGCTCGGGACCGGTGAAATAGCAGTACCCTGATTGATCGTAGTCGGTGGGAGCCTGTCCGTAATATCCGTAACCTCCTCCTTTAGTCCGAGCCCAGTTCCCACTTGAGGAAGTGCTTGATTTGTACCATCCAAGATTGGACTCGAAATTGTCATGAAAAATAACTGTTTCATCAACCGCTGCGCAGGCATAGAATGGACTGGTTTGACTGCCGGCATAGATTGTCGCACCACCTGATTCCTGTCCCGTCAGATAGAATTGTACTCTGCTCAAATTCGGAAAAGGAGGAAATGTAGCCTGATACGAGTCTCCGGACAGATGGGTCATAACCACCGAGGCATAACTCTCATCATCAACAATATAATGCAGTTGTCCCGAACCGGGACTTATTTGACCACCTGCATAACCAGTGATGTTTACATCCAGATTAGTGCTGGACCCTGGCAGTATGAGTGAAGGAACATCATTGGGAAAGTCAATCAACAGCATTGGATCCGGAACATATGTTTCGCTGGCGGTGTAGACCATGGCCAAACTCGCTTTGGTGATTCTGGCCAGGTAGTCGAAGTCGCAATAGACAGTGCTATCGTGATTGGAGTGGATGCCCCAGGTATATATCTGTTCGCCCAGGCTGATAGTGTTGTAGCCAAGCTGATCGAAGGCAACTCCGTCCCACTCTGCACGGTCGTTGATAAGTATGCCATGAATGCCAATCGATAGTGAATCGGCCAGATCCTGCCATAGCTGCGAATATGCAAACGCCTCATCATTGCCATACAGCATACAGGTGTCGAAGTTCCCCTCATATGAGATGCAATCCAGATTCAGCACCAGAGTTATGCTGTCCTGGTTTTTGAAAGCTCGATTAGCATAATTCCATGCTCCCCAGATTCCTGTTTCTTCTGCATCTAATAAACAGAATACAAAGGTCTGCCTGGTGTCGATGTCTTTCAGAATGCGGGCTATCTCAAGAACTGCGGTCGTACCAGATCCATCGTCGTCTGCGCCGGGTGAAGAGAGAGGATATGAATCCCTGTGGGCACAGACGATAATCTGATGCAAAGGATACTCGGTGCCTACTTTGTAGGCTATGACATTGTTACACAAGGCATGGACCGGGGGAGACTCCCAGAAATTTGTAGCCCAGAATGTATCGGTAACAACGGAATCGTAGCCAAAGTCATGGAGTTTGCTCACAATCCAGTCACGAGAAGCGTAGTTTGAACTAGTGCCCATCAGTCGGCCATCAAATGCTTCAAGCTGCTCCATATAGGATTGGCAGGAATCGGTGTCTATCTGAGAAATGAGACCACTGAGATCTACAAGATTCTTTGTCGTCCTAGCTTCCAGTGTCGGAGGTTCTTTGTACAGGAATTTCAAATTATGTGTTTGCAATGGGGCCAAACCGGGCCATTTCAGTGATTTGTCAACTTCCGAGATTTCTACCTGAAACAGCCGGAGATTGCCCTGCTCAAAAACCAAAGGGTATCGTCCAACATTTGCAGAATCAACGCGCATGTCTAATAAGAGTTTTGTACGATCAATATCAGAGGCAACAAGTTCATGATACAGACCTGAGTTGGCCAGGTCCGGATATCGTTCCTCGGCGCAGAGTACTAGATATCCGCCGGAGACTCTCAGCAATGGGCTGACACCGACTTTTGACAGCGTCTCTGCATCTTCGTGACTGTTAACCGATACTCGATAAGCATCGTTCGCGTTAGCGGAGATACTCAGAACTATTATGAGTAGCCCTATCCTAAGAATAGACTTGGCGAAAATGTTTCACTTCCTCTCCGGCGTAGATATTCGGACGCCTTGAAAAACATAATGATCAGATGTGTAGCGATTGTATTACAAAGACATGATGTCGTTGCAAAGCTGGTTACATCAGTATAATAGAATGCCCAAGAATGTCAAGGTATGTAGTCTAAATTTGCACAACTCGGTAATATCTTTAGAAGTGTGTAAAAGACAAAAGGTGTATCCTAGAGTTTTCAACGACCCACAAAGGAGACACCTAATGCCTTATCGAGAATTGAATTTCGACAGTCACA
>JAHOYZ010000003.1 GCA_019038695.1 Candidatus Zixiibacteriota bacterium | reverse complement strand
GGGTGACAGATATGTGTTGGACAGGGTGACAGATATGTGTTGGACAGGGTGACAAATATGTAGAAAACATGTCACCAGTCTATACGTGACAGCAACAAGGGGTTCTTTTGGGACAACCCCTTGCGAACTTTGTCAGGTGGATTGCACCGCGGGTCGCTTCATTGCTTTGGCCCGAGCGGCGATTTCCGTAATACCTTCAAGGGCGACATCAATATGTTGTTCAGTATTGAAAGGACCGATAGCGAATCGGACGGCTCCATGTTTTTCGATCAAGCCAAGTTGCTTATGTACCAGCGGAGCGCAATGGAGACCGGTGCGAGTCGCTATGTTGAAGTCGACATCCAGCATGATTCCGGTATCCCCGGCTTCGAGTCCATCGACATTCATGGATACGGTAGCAAGGTGGTTATCCATGTTGTTGCAACAGTATGTTGTGATGCCATCAATCTGGTGGAAGCCGTCAACGAGCTTGCGGGCAAGAGTCATTTCATGTTCGTAGATCTTCCCAATCCCACCAAACTCATCTATCCAATCCTGCCCGGCCCACAGTGATGCCACGCCAACCATGTTGGGCGTGCCATATTCCATGCGGTAAGGATACTCATCGAGGTGGTATGGGAAAGCCGAACGAACACCGGTGCCGCCGCTTCTGGAGTGACGGATTTCGAGATGCTTGCGAATACAAAGTCCTCCAATACCCGTCGAGCCCATGAGTGATTTATGACCCGTGAAAGCCAGCACGTCGACATTCATTTCTTTCATGTTAACGGGAACCATACCAGCGGTTTGGGAGGCGTCAATGGCAAATGTTACTCCAACCTCGCGACACAGGGCGCCGATCTCGGCCACCGGTTGGACTGTGCCGAGAACATTCGAGCCGTGATTAACTATGACAAGCTTGGTGCTGGATTTGATTGCTTTCCTGATGTCATCCGGGTTTACGAATCCCTGTTCGTCAAACTGTACGAAAGTAGCCTCGACTCCGCCATCTCGCACCAGGTGGTTGATTGGCCTGATAACAGAATTGTGTTCGAGATTGGTGGTTACGACGTGATCACCCGAAGACAGGAGTCCCTGGATAATCAGGTTGAGGGCATCGGTGGCGTTGAATCCGAAACAGAGTCTCTCGGGAGTATCTTCATCACCGCCAAAGAAAGTGGTCAGTCGCTTGCGAAGATCTTCGATAATGTTACCGGCTTCGATGGCTTTATCAAAACCACTGCGACCCGGATTGACCCCACAACTGCGATAGAACTCGACCATGAAATCATAGACATTGTCCGGCTTGGGCCAGGAAGTGGCGGCGTTGTCAAGATAGATCAGTTTTTCCACGAAGCTCTCCCGATGTCGATGCCGGCCGTCGGTGTTGGCGGATGCGCGGCGTCATTTCGCTATGGCAGTAACTCCGACCTAATTGTCGATGCTACCCAATACTATCCCGACAAGATAAGGGTTATGTTTGATATGTCAACCGAGATGGTAGGAATGTGGCCTGCAAACAGGCTACCCCCGTACTTCACGTTCGAACGGTCGTCAGAGTCAGGCGACGGCTCCGGTACAGAAGTATCGCAGGTTGGGGAGTTGATCGGCGACGCCGATCTTAGACAAGTACTCCATGTCGGCCACCGAGTCTTCTTCTTTACGGATGTTGTGAGTCTCGTCGTAATCGGTAGCGTAAGCCAGATGTACGGCGGCGGTGGCATTGATCATCGGGTTGGGCGCCTTTCTCGGTTCATAATGTAACGCTACTGCCTCAAGTATTGAATCGGGTAGACCCCAGAGAGAGAGAAGGTATGCTCCCAGGGTGGCATCGCATGCGCCCAATACTTCGCGCTCTGCCTGATACAGCGGAATCGATTTTTCGTCACTGAGACTTAGCGCCTGATGGTATTCTACCTGGAAATAGCTTAGCATCAACAATTTACCTACATCGTACAACATGCCCGCCAGTAGTGCGTCATCGGTCATGCGTCTATCCGAACCGAAAGCATGAGCCAGCAATCTTGCTTTGGCACCCACAATAGTGCTGCGTTTATAGATGTCTTCAATAGAGAAGCCTGGAAGATGGGGATCCTCAAATTCACCGAAAACTCCAGCCGACAGAACTAGGCTCTTGACTGTGTCCAGTCCCAATAGATTGATGGCATGCGAGATATTTTCGACCCGGCTTGATAAACCAAAGAAGGCCGAGTTCACTGTCTGGAGTAGCTTGGCCACGATTCCCACATCCTGACTTATCAGATCGGCGATCTTTGTAACATTGGCTGTATCTGATCTCAGCTCGGTAGTGAGTTCAGAATACAGCTTGGGCGGACTGGGTAAGGAACCTACTGCTGCAATTCGATAGCATATTTCTTCGTCCGAAAGTATTTGGTGCAAACCAAGCGAATTTTCCAGAGTCTTCCGAAGAGTGTCGGGCTCAAAGGGCGCTGCCACGAACTGGTGGACAAAACCTGCCGATTGCTGGATAGCTGCCTTATCCCCCTGATCGGAAACAAGAAAGCGTAGAACTCCCGGATGTCGGTCGGCTGCCTCCTTCAACAGTTCGGCCCCGTTCATTCCGGGCAACTGCATTGCGGAAACTATGATATTTTGTTCAGCCTCGTCGAGAGCTGTCAGGGCTTCATCGCTATTACTCAAGGTCTGAGTATTCCAACCTTCAGGAAGTGCCGCCAGCAATTGTTCCAGATTACCAAGCCCACCTTGATCACCCCCGACTAGAAGAACTCGATTTGTACTCAATGCTTTACCTCAGTTTCTGCCACCTTTGTACTTCATCGGCACTTCAGGGCTGTTTCTTAGCCGGAGGGAAATAGCTCCAGCACAGCCTTGTTCGAACTATCAGCGAATCTGCGCTGAACAGAAGGAGATTGCCTTACGTCTGTAGCGTGGTTATTCTGTCGCAATTACTGGCGGCATGCAACATGCTCGAATCGAAAGGAGATTCGGAAGTGGGAAAATGCACCCTGGGCCTGACAGTCGGCATCCTTTTAGCTTTCAGCTCCGGTCCGTTGGCCTCGCCACTCCCACACGATTCTCTTGTCAATCTTGTCCAGTGGACGGAGGAGAGCGGTGGTAATGGTCATTGGTACGGTATCATTGCCGAGATTATGTGGTGGGATGAAGCTGATAGTGTTGCCAGAACACTCAAGCTCGACACGTTAAATGGCTATCTTGCGACAGTAACATCCTTCGAAGAGAACATATTCATCATGGACAGCGTGATTGCCAACATTGTGAATACAACCACCTATGATGAGTACTGTCTGGGTGGTTGGGTCGAGGATGATACTGTCTGCTGGGTTACGGGCGAGGCGAGTGGATGGATTTTCTGGGCATTCGGCCAACCAGCTCCATATCTCGATGGTGGGCCAATCATGATGTGGGGCAATAGCGCTACATATCCAGGGTGGTTTGGCACGTGGGAAATCTGGTACTACCATCACGGTTTGTTCTGGTCAATAGTAGAGTTCAGCAATCTCGAAGACACTGACTCCGACAGCACTCCCAATGCCTGGGACAACTGCCCTCTGATAGCGAACCACGATCAGACCGACTTCGATTATGATGGGGTAGGGGATAATTGTGATAACTGTCCCGAGAACTATAACTCTGACCAACTGGATTCGGACCACGATGGCCTGGGAGATGTATGCGACCATATCTGGACAGCAGTAGATGACGAGCATGATGAGGAAGTGATGCCATCCGATTTTGTATTGCAGCAAAACTCACCCAACCCGTTCAACCCGGAAACTGTCATTGAATACTTAGTCCCGGTACGATCACACGTCATAATTGCCGTCTATAACTTGCTTGGCCAAAGAGTCACAGTATTAGTTGATCGGGAACTGAGTGCCGGTTATGCCAAGGTGTGTTGGGATGGTCAGGATGATTTGAACAGGGAAGTATCAAGCGGAGTATATTTCTATCGCTTGGAATCGGGATCATTTAGTCAAACCCGGAAAATGCTATTGCTCAAGTGAATATTATGTCAGCACAGAGTAGGTTGATGGTGTCGATTCTTAGCGGATCATCATTGAGCCTGCATAGCCGACTCCGTATCTACAGCGTTTGAGGTTGACAGCGATTGAATGACTACCTATCGTCCGGTACTGTCATTGTATCAGGTGGGTGGAAACATGGACCTTGAAAAGAAACCGTACTTGTTCTCTGCTGTTGTAGGGCAGGAAAAATTCAAGACAGCTTATCTCTGCAACATTGTCAATCCCAGGATAGGCGGCTTGCTCATCAGCGGTCCCAAGGGAACAGGCAAGAGTATGATTGTACACTCGGTACAGACGATCCTGCCAGAATATGAAACTGTCGACGGATGTGATTTCAATTGCGATCCGGACCGTCCTCGTCGGTTCTGCAGCCTTTGCCGTGAAAGAGACCGAATTGATCGTTCCACAAAGAAGATGAAGATTGTTAATCTTCCGCTGAGTTGCACCGAAGACCGGCTGCTTGGGAGTATAGACATCGAAAGACTACTCAAGAACGGAGAGAGGAAGGTTCTGGTCGGGCTGTTGGGCGAAGCCAATCGAAATATTCTCTATGTTGATGAAGTGAATCTTCTTCCGGATCATCTGGTTGACGACATCCTCGATGCTGCGGCTTCGCCATGGAACACGATTGAACGCGAAGGCATTTCAATTTCCCACCCCGATCAATTTATTCTTGTGGGAACCATGAACCCGGAGGAAGGGGAGCTCCGGCCACAGATACTTGATCGTTTCCCCTTGTGCATCAAGGTGGAGTCGATTCTTGATCCAGAGCAACGGGTAGAGATAGTGAAGCGGAACCTTCTCTACGAGAGCAATCCCGACAGATTCTCCGAGACATTCGAACGCGATGAAGAGGCGATCCGGGCTATCACAATCAAAGCAAAGGAGTTGTTGCCCAGGGTGGCGATGGAAGAGTCATTCCTTTTTGCAATCGCCGAAGCCTGTGCAGAATTGAAAGTAGATGGTCAGCGGCCTGACATCATTATTGTAAAGACTTGTCAGACTGTGGCCGCGCTCGACGGCCGAACCACCGTTGGGGCTGAAGATATTCTCCTCGCTGCCGAATTGGCACTATCTCATCGCACTCGCGATGGGGGGCTCTTGGAACCACCAACGCCCGAGGAAATCGGAGCTGCCTTTAGCGGTTGTCTGCAGAAGCTTGAACCGAACAAAGCTTCATCGGAAGTCACCAAGAAGTATATCAGTTCATCAGGTGAAGTTAACAAGAACGCGGACGAGTTCCTCGATCGAAGCGATGATGACATTGATACCGACGATACCTCGTCGGACGACGCACCGGTAAAAAAAAAATAGATAGCAGAGACGGCGATGTCATAAGAAGGGGCGGCAAGCAAAGGGTGAAGGCGGACCCATCCACCTCGTACGACTTTGATCCGAAGGCCGACAGACCCTCAGTCAAAATACCGTTGCCGGAACTTGAGGCGGAGCAATTGTTTTCGTCATTTGATGGTCTGTATCGGTCTGCCAAATCATCGCTATTTAGCTTTCTCAAGAAGTTTCGCAAGTCGAGGGTACGAGCCGCCCGGGGTAGTCGGCGAAGAAGCGCAGTGACTTCGATCAATACTGGCCGAAATGTGCGTCTCGTAAAATACGCTGTTGGCAAGAACCGTCTGGCGGCATTACCGACTGTGTTGAGATCAATGTCCAACGGGCGGTATGATACCGTTCGCAGAGCTGTCAGAGTGGTCGAAGACGATCTAATGGGGTGGCATCGCACGGAGTATGAGAGTCTGACGTTGATACTTCTGGTCGATGTCAGTAAATCGACCTGGCTATTTATCGAAGTATTCAAGGAAATTCTGGGATCGTTGACAGGGTACTTCCATAAGCACAATGATCGGGTTGGCTTGATTTCACTACAGGGACTCCAGGCAAAAATCTACAATCATCCAACCCATAATTTTCGGGTTGTGGCGCGAGGGCTGAGCAGGCTGAAGTTTCACGGTGAAACCCCCATAGCGGATGGACTGCTCAAATCGCTTAACATGGCGCGACTGGAGCGGAACAAAAATCCGGGCTCAAAGAGTATCGTGATCCTGTTGAGTGATTGTTACCCTGAGCCCCTCACACGCGGGTGTGAACATGTTTTCGAGGACCCAGCCTATCGAAACTCGCTTAATGCGGCCGGAACCTATCGCAAGGCCGGGCTGATGCTACTGGTGATCAATCCAGCCTTCGAATCAGAGGTCGCTACCAGACCGGGAGAGCTTCTGGCCGACAAACTAGTCAAAGCGGCGGGTGGCAAACTCATCAAGTTGTTGCGTCCCCCGGATAGAAGACATGCCCGTCCCTCAAGGGAAGAGATGGATCGAATATTGCAGGGAATTGAGTCTACTCTTATGCGACAACAGGGTCCCGATACTCCGATGCAGTAGGTTTTTTCACCGAGTTATTCGGCGGTACATCTCACGGGCGAAGCGGTCGGTCATGCCGGCTATGTAATCAGCTATTACCGTCTCCGGACGTTGGGTCAGCAACATCTCCTGAAATCGTAGCGGCATCAGATTGTTGTCGTCCAGCAAAGCACCAAAGATTGTCCTCAGAATCGTGTGTGCCTGGTCTGTCATCTCTTTCAAGTGCGGGTGCCGGTATAGTTTGACCGACAAGAAGGTTTTGATTTGCGACACCAATTGTGCAGTATCTTCAGAATAACAGGCTACCTTCTCTGGACACGAACGCACAGAAGCCAAGTCGGAGATTTGTAAACGATCAATTCGGTGCCGGGATTCGTTCAGAACATCGGTGACCATCAAATTGATCATGTGCCGTACCAGCGCATATCGCCTCTGGTCGGGCTCCAGATTGGTAAACTCGCCATCATTATCAAAGGCGATTTCCGGCCAGAAAGAAGCTGTCTGAACCATTTCGGGCGTGAGAATGCCAGATGACAATCCATCATCGATGTCGTGTGCATTGTATGCTATCTCGTCGGCAATATCGACAAGCGAAGCTTCCAGGCTCGGCTGAAGGTTGGCCGCAAATTCCGGCAGTTCGATACTGACCGAAGTTTCATGCATCGCGATTCCTTCTCGAACTTCATAGCTCAGGTTCAGTCCGGGGTGATCCGGGTAGCGTTGTTCGAGGAGATCGACGATGCGCAGCGACTGTCGATTATGATTGAAACCAGATTTTTTAGACATAAGATCATTGAGGACATCTTCTCCGCCGTGACCGAAGGGAGTATGTCCCAGATCATGCGCGAGGGCAATCGCCTCGGTGAGGTCTTCATTGAGACCGAGATTGCGGGCCAGGGTGCGGGCAATCTGTGCCACTTCAATGGTGTGGGTCAGGCGGGTGCGGTAATGATCGGTCTCGTGCGGAATGAAGACCTGGGTCTTGTATTCCAGTCGACGAAACGCAGCCGAATGAACAATGCGATCTCGGTCCCGCTGAAAGGCCGTACGCAACGGATGCTCCCGGGCAGGATAGGTACGACCCCGCGACTGAGCTGCTTTGACGGCACACGGAGCCAGAGAGTCAAGCTCGTATTGTTCAATATTCTTTCGCGTTCGGAGTGTCATGTCAGAATTCTGTCTCCATAAATACTTAGACTCGGGTGTTCAGTCACTTGCCTTTAGGGTATCATCTCGCCAACAGTATGATAAGGAAACGCAATGTGTAAAGCCAAGGGTTGGATAATACGACAGGTAATAACCGATCCGACCGTTTGTGATTGATACTTCCAGCCCTCCGGCACCGGTTAAGGGTTTCGATGAGAATGACCAGAGCAAGGAAGCTCGCGTTGAGACATCAATATTCTGGCCGATGCTGAACCGAGGTTTGTGTTCTTCTTCGAAAAGCGCCCCGACAACAATCGAGAATGACCCCCTCCCGATCATTTCCGCCGCCGCTCGATATTGAGGTCTGATCGCCGGACTTCCAACTTGCAGAACCGGTGAGGTTAGATTATCTGCCGCAAGAGCAAGTATTACGCGGTGCCGTCGATATGACACCGACGCGCCAAGCGTTGATGCGCTCAATCCTGAATATCCGCCGCCGAAGTCCAACGATTGGTGTGACCAGGTTGCTCCAATTCCTGCTTTGCCGAAATGATATGCCGCTGCAAGTTTGAATGTCTTTTCGGTGTACAGTTCACTTTGTCCGAATTGCGAGAAGCCGCCGACAGCTGTAAATTGTCCCCAACGATAGCCGCCGGCAATCAAGGCTTCATCCAGGTCCTTCAGTTCGAAACGCCTGAGCAATCCCAACTCCAATATCGCTGTGCCGCTAGTGATTCCAATTGAGGGAAACTGCAGAAGGGACGATGAGGATAGGTCAGATAGTACCACACCCTGTCCCAATCCTACTGCACGAGGAGTAGGAAGCTCCATCGCCGCCGCCGGAGCAACCACCCAGCACAGAGCAAATGCGCAAATGAACTTCAAGAACCGGCCACGCATAATCATCGAGCAATGACCACCGTTTCCTTGACGGACTCGCCGCCGATTACTTCGAGATACACGATGTAAATCCCAATTGGCAAGCGTTCACCACTGTTGTTGCGGCCGTCCCATTCATTCTCGTCGCGGACCCGCTCGAAATCGAACACGACCCGACCCTGTACATCAAATATCTTCATTTCGTATTCTTGATCCGACGGAGCTTCAACGTCGATTATGACTGTCTCATCAATGCCGTCCCCGTCCGGTGAAAAGACTCTCGGCTCAATCATAATGCCAACTCTGTTCCCGGTAGGGCCAAAGTAAATGTCATTGACTTCGCCGGGCGTTCCACCACGGTTCTCAGCGGAACTCCATTCAGGGTCCAGAATGGTTTGTTCATCGCGGGACCAGGTGTAATTGTTGTCAAAGGTCCGATGATACGAAAACCGATCAAGCACAAAGCCGAACTGGTCTATAAGGCGAACGATATCCGGTGTGCTGTTGTTGAAGGTAGCCCAACTCGGTGGTTCAATAACGATGCCGTCGAATAGTGGATAGTAGTCTAGAAACTCTGCCGTGTCATGCGCCAGAACAACATACTCACCGGGCAAGACATCATATGGTTCCGTCGTTATCTGTCGCAGTGCGACCGAATCACCAAATTGACAGCCGAATAAGTCGATATTCGTTTCACTACGATTGAGAATCTCGATCCACTCGCATTGGAAACCGTTAGTTGGATTGGCTAGAACCTCAGTCAGGATTAGCGGCGGGAACTCAACCCCGGGCAGGATGATTTCAATCCGGTTGTTGGACAGGCAATCATCGTCGGAGAGTGTCGCTTCGACAACAGTATAAGTTCCGCTCAATGATAACGTGCGTTCCATTGCTACTAATTCGCCGGGAGGTATTGCCTCAACAAATATGACCTCAAGGGTGTCGGGTACAAGGCCCTCTGATTCAAAGCCGATGTCAACCAGATGGAGAGTAGCTTCGGTAACAGTATTCGTACCGGCGTTGAAGATTGTAAGGATGAAAGTCGCTCCGCTTGGCTTTGGTTGAACCTTCACAACGCCAATATCCAAATCTCTGGCGACTGGGGTCACGGAGTTGATCTCTCCGGGGGTTGATCCTCGAATGTCAGCGGACTGATGGATATCATCTGAAGTTGAATGTATTCGCTCCCATGAATATCCATCCGCGCCGGATTCACTCCAGACCAATTGTGAGATAAGCTGATCTGTCGCATCATATAGTTCGACACTACCCGCCGAATTTGTAAGCGAGAATGAAGCCTCAACTGGCTCCGGCAAGATCATCTCAAAATCAGTATCACCCCAGAAACCGGAGTTGTCTCCCCATTCCTTTTCGAATCCCGGAGAGCCGCCCTCGGTAAACAGTCTCCGGCAGATAACCAGAAATCCTTTGGCATCGATCGTTCCAACTTCATCCAGATAAATGGACTTGATCCCTACCTGCAACCGATAGCCGTCAAGCAAAGCTGATTCATCGGCATCGTTGTAGAGCTCTATCCATTCCAACGTAACCGATCCGCCCGGTTCGTTGGCCAACACTTCGTTTACAACGACTTCGGCGCGGAGGTATGGAGCCAGCATGCAAATGCCAATTACTATGTACAGAAACATATTGTTCATGCGAATCACCATACCATAGCCGTTACTTCCATTGCGACAGTTGTTTCATGCCGACTGAGTGGTTGTCGTCGATAGCTATGACTGAGTTTAATTGCCGCCGAAACATCGGAGAGAATCTCCTGCTGACTACTGATATAACCGTACCAGTAATCGATACATTTCTCTCGTGTATTCCATCGTCCCAGGTTCGACCACAACTCCACATGTCCGAGTCCTTCAACAGAGGTACCAATTCTCAGGAAGGCCGAAAGATAGTCTGATCGGCCGGTCTTCGTATGATAACAAAAGTAACTCTTAAGCGACAGCTTTCCCGAGCGGAACCTGCCCTCCAGCCGTGTGCGTCGGTCGACAGTTTCGGTTGAATTGGATGGCGAAACTCTCCTGGACAATTTGCTCAGAAAGTCGAGGCGAAGTGACAAACCGGACTCTAATTGGGAGATTATACCACTGAGGAATTGGACAGTCATTGAGTCTCTACTCAGCGCTGATCCGACAAACGAATTAACTAATTCGAGTTGAGGAGTAATCTGGACAATCGTCTTGAACATACCCCCCACGGCGCCTCTTCTCCGGCTGGAAAAACCGAACTCTATTGAATCCAGACTGTCGCGACTACTGACGCTTCCGGTTTTGCTGCCTGAGGTGAGATCAAGATATTCGTCGTCGTACGCCCAGGCCGCGTAGCGGATGTCGGCTTGCCGGAATCGATGTCGCCCTTCCAGCGATGCGCCACAGAATCCATCACGTTCACCGGATTGATGCGTGATCTCCATTACCGCGTGACCCTCGGCATACCCCAGGCGCGAGAAAAAACCGAGTTTGAGATCGTGTACTGTCTTCTCGGAGACACGATTGGTCATCCGGTTCGACCCGACAATGCCTGCCAATTCAAGACCCCTGATTTGTCGGGAAACCATGGCAGCCATAGTTGATAGACGGTGCTGGTCATCGCGAACAATCGAACCCATCGACTGCACCGCCCATGATCGGCCCGGTCTCAGGTGGATGTACACTCCGTTAGCTCCACCGTAGTCGGGAATTACCAGCGATTCACCGTCGATACGATCCGACCGGTCAAGCAATCGTCCCCGATAACCTGCGATATTTCCCAGCCCGAGCCGTTTGGTATAACTCCCTAACTTGAGTTCGGCCAGTGCCTTTTCTGGCGCACGATAGTAAACAGATCGTGCTGTCACTCTTTCCCGGCCACTGTATTCCTTCCTTATATCCATGGTGGCCATCAGATTATCAGTGATCTGTATTGTGGCCAACGAGCGGTATCGTGCCGGTCCATCGGTCTGAAGTTTCTGATGATAAGCGTATTTCAATTTGACTCGCCATGCATGTCGAAGCCGGACTTTCTCCACGAAGGCCTGCTCTTGTTCCTGCTGAAGATGAGTGCGGCGCTCAAGAGTATCACTTAGGAAGAATGAGAGGTTGGGGACACGATCGAGGAGGTGGGCGTCGGTCGAGTCAATGCCGTGAACGATAATCTCCTTGAGGATAAGAAACTCGGTAAAACTGATCTCGCCGAGTTCCAGAGCTTCGAACAATTCGTCTTCAGAGGCATAAACGGCGGTTGATAATTGTTGTGCAACCGAGATTGTAGCCCAATGCAGAAGAACAAGAATGATCAGCCCCGCAATACGTATCATCAGCGAAGGTCGTATTTTTTCAGCTTACGGTACAGGGTGCGCTCTCCGATACCGAGACGACGCGCCGTCTCTTTACGATTCCCGTGGGTTTCATCAAGAACCTGCCTGATGAGCATTTCCTCCATCTGCTCCATTGTGTTTCCGCGCTCGGGACTGCTCGGCACCGCGCCCGACGCTCGCAATTCCTGGTTACCCGGCATATGCGCGGTGATCAGATCGCGTAGAAGGCGAACTTCATTTCCGAGTTGCATGATGGCCCGGTAGATCAATTCCTGACCCGCCTCCTCAACCGTTCGACCGGTTGATACCGGAAGATTGTCTCTCTGCGCATGTTGTTCCTCAAGGAAACTCTCAACATCATCGGTCTCAATCAGGCCTGTCGGTTTAAGAGCGATCATACGGTCAGTGAAATTTTTCAGTTGGCGAATATTACCCGGCCAGTCGTACTTGATCAGCAGGTCCAGTGCGGCGTCGGAGTATTGCATCTCGGGATACCCCACCCAGAAGTGAGCCAACAACGGCTGGATATCACCTTTGCGTTCAAGCAACGGCGGGAGCACGATCTTGACCACGCCGATGCGGAAATACAAGTCCTCGCGGAACGACCGTTCGGCTATGGCTGCTGCCAGATCCCTGTTGGTAGCGGCCACGACCCGCACATCAGCCCGACGAGCGGTCGATGATCCAACCGGATAATAGGTGCCATCCTCAAGGACACGCAGGAGCTTCACTTGCATGTCAGGTTTGGTCTCGCCGATTTCGTCGAGGAACATCGTTCCCCCGCTGGCCTTGTGAAAAAGCCCTTCCCGTTTCGACACCGAACCGGTGAAAGCTCCCCGCTCGTGACCGAACAGCTCCGATTCCAATAGACCCTCGGCGAGGGCGCCACAATTGATGGCCACAAACGGCTTTCCCTGTCGTTCGGAATAGCGATGTAGTGCTTTAGCTACCAGCTCTTTTCCGGACCCTGATGGTCCTTCCACCAGGATCGGTATATCAGTAATGGCGACGCGCTCGATTGTCTCCGCGATGGCTTTCATACGTGCTGAACGGCCGACCATTTCGTATTGTTCCAGAAGGTCTTTTGAGTGCAGTATCTGTTTGAGCTTCTGCGCGATCTTTGTCTGTCCCAGACTGCGGGGGAGAAGGCCGTCGATATAGTCGGTTTCGTAATTCTCGTAATAATCATCGCCCGTCAACAACCACATCTCCATCTGACCATTGTAGCGGCGGAGCTTGGTCGCCACAGACGGTTTCAGTTCGATCCTCGTATCATCGATCAAAATAACATCAACCTGACTCTCTCTGGCGATCTGGTACAACTCAGACAGTTCTTCCACCACGAAACCAATACTGGTCCAGTCGATCGGTTCGACTTCTTCTCGTTTCGGATCGATCAGAATTAAAGTACGATTCATGATATTCGGCATTTATTATTATCCAGAGTGTTTACTTTCGTCTTCGATAGCGTGTCTGTGGAGCTTTCCTGCCCGTTCGACCGTGTCCCTTAGAAGAGGCTCGTTTCCTGGGAGGTTTGTCATCAACTACGAACAAATCTATCTCATGATTATCAGTGTCTACCTTGGTAATACCAACCCGTAGTCGGTCGCCGAGACGGAAAGTCCGTCCGGAGTTTCGTCCCACCAGCCGTGATTGCTGTTCGTCATGGCGGTAGTAGTCGTCATCCACGTTTGAAATCCGCACTAATCCCTCTGCACCGACACCGTCAAGCCGCACAAAAAATCCAAAGCTCATTACACCAGCCACAATACCGTCAAACTCGTCGCCGACATGGCGTGCCATATACTGAACCTGTTTGACCTTCACTGCCCTTCGCTCGGCTTTCTCGGCTGTGCGCTCAGTCTCGGAGCAGTGAGTGCCGACATGGTCAATCACGCTGGAAATCCGTTTTGCAAAAGATGATTCGTAACGGCCATTCTTCCGCGCCCGGAGAAGACGATGGATCAGCAAATCAGGATATCGTCGAATGGGCGATGTAAAATGAGCATAGTGAGTGAAAGCCAATCCGAAGTGGCCGATATTCTCACGCTGGTAAACTGCCTTCTGCATCGAACGTAGTAGCAGTTCATTGATAAATTCTTCTTCTGGAACTCCCTTGACCTTCTCAAGAAACCGGGCTAGTTGGATAGGACGAATCGTGTCTGAAACCGGAAACGAGTATCCCAGTTTAGTCATCATCGATGAGAAAGCTTCGAGCTTCTCAAGGTCCGGTCGTCCGTGAACACGGTACAACAACTGCAACCCGTTGCGAAACAATTCAAGCGCCACTGCCTGGTTGGCCGCTAGCATAAACTCCTCGACCAGACGATGCGATTCCAGACGAACACGATTGCCAAGCTCGATTACATCGCCGTCGTCATCGAGAATGATCTTAGCCTCGGGTAAATCGAAATCAAGTGAGCCTTCGCCGAATCGTTTCCGACTAAGGATCGCGGCCAGTTTCTTAGCCAGGGTCAGACTGTCAGCTATATGACTAAGCCGAGATGCTGCTGTTCCTTGCGGAAGGCCATTATCAAAGAAGTCCTGAACGTCCTCGTATGACAATTTGGCGCATGACTTGATCAGCGTGTCGGCTACTTTCCACGAGACCATCTTGCCCTTTTTGTCGAAATCGATCAGAACCGAGTGGGCGAGTCGTTTCCGGTTGGGGCGAAGAGAGCAGACATCGTTAGACAGAACTTCCGGCAGCATCGGAATCACCATACCCGGCAAATAGACCGAGTTACCCCGATGAAATGCCTCCTTGTCCAGGGCTGTTCCCGGTTCAACCCAAAAAGAAACGTCGGCGATATGAACGCCGAGACGATAACCATTCGGAGTTTCTTCCACTGATACGGCGTCATCATGATCCTTGGCATCGGCCGGGTCAATAGTATAAACACAGTCAGCGGTAAGATCGAGGCGATGGGTCATCTCGTCAGTTATGTCTCTTGCTGTGACTCTTTCTGCGGCGTTGATGATCTCGTCGGGGAATTCTTCCGGCAGATTGAAGCTCTTGATTACGGTCAGCATGTCCACGCCCGGATCGCCGACGAACCCAAGTACTTCTGTGATTTCCCCGATGGGATTAAGCGCGGGATCGTTCCATTCGGTGATAACACAGACAACCTTCTGACCTTCGAGGATGCCGGTAGTTTGCTCGGCCGGGATGTAAATATCGCGATGTATGCGGACGTTGTCGGGCGAGACATAAGCAAAATGTTGTCCCAGCCGGAACACACCCACGATATTGCGTTGCGCCCGTTCGACGATCTTGACAACTGTACCAGTACGACGATCACCGAGCGACCGAGAAACTTGTGTCCCCGTCAGACGGACCATCACGCGGTCGCCAATAAGCGCCGTGGACAGAGCATGGGCGGGAATCAGGATGTCTTTCTCCTCTCCCTCCTGAGGCACAAAGCCAAGCCCTCCACGGGTAATGCTGATTTCTCCGACCACGATATCCATCTGCTGCGCCAATCCAATACGGCCGCGTTTGAGTTTGACCAGTTCGCCGGAGGCGAGCAGACTCTTTATCACCTGGCGAAACTCCGGGTAGCGAGGACGAGGGATATCCAGCGCCCGGGCCAGTTCTTTAGGTTTCATCGGTTGGTCGGATTTCTGGCGGATGAAGGCCACGATTTGATCTGGTGTGAAATTCATGAAAGGAAACGTAGTTGCCTGGTCACGACAAGTCAAGCAGATATGGCGCATTTGTGCCGTTATGGCAGAGGATAGACAAAAAACCGCCGGATGTTTCCACCCGGCGGTTATGACAGAATCGTAATGATCAGCTAACAGATCTACCGACCGTGCCGGCCATCACGGAATGATTTCCGGCGACCGTCACCTTTACCTTCGAAACGTTGTCCACGGCGGTCCTGACGTAGTTCTTTCAGCTTGTCCTGCTGCTCGTCGGTGAGAAATCCCAGGCATTGTTGGCGCTGAAGGTACTTAGCCTTGGAGATCTCAAACTTTGCCTGCGATGCCTTTTCCATAGCCCTGAGAACTTCCGACTCAGGGGCATCGTCGGTCATTAGAGCCTTCACCTGAAGATTGGTTTTCTTCGCGGTGGCGTGCAGGTCCACCATTGCCATCTTGTGTTCCAGTGAGAGCGTTTTGATCTTCTCTTGCTGGTCATCAGTCAGCCCGATTTCATCGGCGAACATCAACAGTTTGCTCATGCCCTGATTCGGTCCCTTTCCATGATGCGGTCCTGCACATTGGGGATGTTGACCCATTTGCATCTGACCACCACCATGACCTTTCCCGTGAAAGCCGGACTGAGCTAATGCGGCTGTGGCCAGGAGTGCCAACGCCATTGTCACAACTAATGTCTTCTTCATAACAACCTCCTTAATTAAGTTATTCTGTTTCATTTGTTATTCATCGCATTTTTCATTTTCTACCAGCCACCATGTCCACCGCGGCTGGGGCGATCATGAAATGCCTTCACATCCTCAATCAGAGCTTGCTCAAATCGTTCCTGGAAGATGACCAGCTTGCCGAGTTGCCGGGCATCCAGAAGTTCTCGAGCCTTCTCTATAAACGTCTTATCCTGTATTCGTCGTTCGACAGCGAGTTTTTCAAGGTTAGCGATGAACTCATAGATATTCTTCGGGGCCAAAGAATTATCTTTAAGTCCGGTCGCCAGTTGGTCAATGATCTCAACACGAGCGCGATGGATACCGCGCAGTCCCTTGCGAAATTGTCTGAAAGCTACAATGAATTGTGTCTCCTGATCGGGGGAGAGGTCGAGCAACTCCAACAGTTTCAGCAGACGTAACTGTTCGATATGTTTGCGGCGTTGGCGCGGTTTGTGATTCTGAACTGGAGATGTTGATTCATCGACCTGGGCCAGATAGCAATCATGGTCGGGCCAGGCGTCAATCTGTTTTTCGGAATTCCGCTCAGGGGAAGAAACAGTTTCATCCGCCACTGCATTTGCTCCCGGCCACGCGAGCATTACCACCGCTGCCAGAATTATGATTGAAATGAGTCTGCCATTGCGTATCACAATAGTTCTCCCATGTCCAGATTATCTTTAAGGTACTCAAATTCTTCATCAGAAAGATCGTCCAGCAAAGCTTCGTCGGGGGTTACGACATCGCTGGAGGCATAGTCGCTCAGAAGCAGCTCAAGAGTCGCGGCGTCCATCC
This sequence comes from Candidatus Zixiibacteriota bacterium, assembly GCA_019038695.1. Classification (NCBI taxonomy): domain Bacteria; kingdom Pseudomonadati; phylum Candidatus Zixiibacteriota; species Candidatus Zixiibacteriota bacterium. The sequence continues at coordinate 87,260 of JAHOYZ010000003.1, read as the reverse complement.
CACTGGTGTCGTCATAACCACTCGGGTAGTAATCATCGTTAAAGATGTCAGAGATCGTAATATCGCTCGACCAGTCGTCAGAAATGGGCCGGTCGGGAAGTTGCGAAACACCAAGCAACAGCAATAGCGAAGCCGCCACCGGCAGCACCATTCGGGCTATGCGATAGAACGGTGTGATGACCGCCGGAGTCGAAGCATCGATCTCCCGCATGACGCCCTCGGTCAGTTCGTCAATCTCATGGGTCTCGAGATAAAAGACTTCATCGGTCCCCAGTTGCAGCTGCAGTTGTTCCAGTTCGTTCCAAAGATCTCGGCAACCCTCACACTGAGAAATGTGTGCTTCGATGTCCGGAGGCAATGTCTTCTGTCCCAGTCGCTCGTACAATTGCTCTTGGATGTTCCGGCAACTCATGACCGCCATCCTTTCTCGACAGCCCACTGACGCAGTTTGATTACTGCCTGGCGATAATGGGTTTTGACCGTTCCGACGGCACGACCCGTAGTTTGTGAAATCTCGTCGAAAGTCAGTTGTTTGTAGAAACGAAGATCAAACACTACTCGTTGCCCGGGGGGAAGTTGCAGCATGAACTCCCGTATGTCGTTCTGTAATTCTTTGCGAGCTAATTGGGATTCGGGGGTCGATGATGTTGTCGGTTCAATTTCAAGCTGGGTCTCGTGGGATGACGGTCGATTCAGCAAATTGAGAGTCTTATTAGTGGCAATCCGATACAGCCAGCTGCCAAACGCGCTTTCGCCGCGAAAAGAGGACAGCTTCTCCCAGGCGGTTATAAATGTTTCCTGGGCCAGGTCTTTCGCCGTCTCGCGATCGCCGGTCATCCGATATGTCAGGGCTACAATGTCGTTCATTTTGAGTCGCACCAATTCAGAAAACGCCTCTTGGTCACCATGTTGGGCTTGATCCACAAGCCGGGTGATTGTCTCGTTGTTTGCTTTCTCCATTCATCTAATTTCCGTCAATAAGACAGGCTTATCCAGAAAAAGATTAATACCGGGGAAGTGGTTTGTGGGAATGGAGGAGGAGTCGTCAGGCACATCTCATGCACTGGCCAGCGGCTAGTCTCCCGCCAATCGTCATCCCGAGCGGAGTCGAGGGGTGACAAGATTCAATAAAATCACCATGCTTCGACTCCGCTCAGCAAGACGAATATCAGGCTTTTGTCGGGTTTCATAGCGAGTATGAGCAACAAGATTGTCAAAACTGAAGACAGATTTCGACCTTGGCTCTGGGGTTTTAGCAATCAGTGCGTTTTTGAGAAGGGACTTACAACAGTCTCTCAGTCTTTGCGGCTGCGCTCAAGGACTTTGGAATAGGCGCTGAAATCCTCCAGTACCTTGCCGGTTCCGCGAACAACACAGGTCAGAGGATCGTCGGCTACGATGACGGGAAGATTGGTCTCCTGGCGCAGGCGTTTATCGAACCCACGCAGGAGCGCCCCGCCGCCAGTGAGAATGATCCCGCGCTCGAGTATATCAGATGCCAGTTCCGGAGGTGTGCGCTCAAGAGCCTGACGAACGGCCTCCACTATAATATCAACCGTTTCGGCCAGCGCTTCCCGCACCTGAACCGATGAGAGTTTAAGATTCTTCGGCACACCGGCCACCAGGTCGCGCCCCTTGACTTCCATGGAGAGTTCTTTATCCAGTGGAAAGGCCGAGCCAATCTTGAATTTTATCAGTTCGGCAGTCAGTTCGCCAATGAGAAGATTATAGTTCTTCTTGAGATACAGGATAATAGCTTCGTTCATTTCGTCGCCGGCAATGCGAATTGAAGTGTCATTGACGATCCCGTTGAGGGCAATGACAGCAATCTCTGATGTTCCGCCGCCAACATCAATAATCATTGAACCGGAAGGCTGCTCTACCGGCAAGCCAACGCCGATAGCAGCGGCCATTGGTTCCTGAAGCAAGTAGACCTCACGCGCTCCAGCATTTTCGGCCGAATCGCGTACGGCGCGTTTTTCTACTTCGGTAATGCCGGACGGAACGCAGATCACGATCCGTGGCTTCATCAAGTACTTGTGTTTGACGACCCGGCGAATGAAATCGGCAATCAGTTTTTCAGAGATTTCGAAATCGGCGATGACGCCATCTTTGAGGGGACGAATCGCAGCAATGCTGCCGGGTGTTCGTCCGGTCATCTCCTTGGCTGCCGATCCGATTGCCAGAACTTTGCCGGTCGATTTCTCAATGGCAACCACCGAGGGCTCGTTGAGTACTATCCCCTGGTTGCGGACGTATACCAAGGTGTTGGCAGTGCCCAGGTCAATTCCGATGTCATTAGAGAGAGCGTCAAACAGTCCCAAAATCTATTCCTTAGTCAGTTCTCGTTGCACAAACATACCTATGCAACTTATCGTAAGCCAACGCGGATAAGTTTACTATTTGTCGTGCGATCGGGCAATATAAAACTGGATTTGAAGCTATTATGAGGGGACAAAAAAGGTCACTTCAGGCCATCAGTCAACGATTTGCCTAATTCGTTGAGTTTATCCGACGCCTCCTGCTTGATCTTCTCAGTGCCCTCATCCTTCAAATCGGAAAGATCTTTCCCGAATCCTTCGGGCAAAACACCACTCCCTGCAGACAGGGCTTTTGTGGTCAACGCTTGAACGACCGTGGCGGCCAACTCGCCAATCGTAGCACCGCCATCACTGCCGACGTCGCGAATGGATATGTTCTCTACCGTGTAGGACTTTTCATAGGATTTACCCAACAAGTTTAGGGACCCAGTCACTTGTATGTCCCGCAGCGCCACCAGCCCGATGCTCAGTTTCTGTTCCTCGTCGGACGATTCCCCCATGTCCAGTTGCTTGATTTTGTCCAGCAAGATACGATAGTTGCCCATCTTGTCGATTTGTTCCAGGTTGAGTTCAACCCCTTCTATTATGAAGGAGTCGATGACTATTTCATCATCCAGGACAGACCCCGCCTCGACATCGAACATCATGCGACGAAAGGACAGAAAGTTATCACCTTCAAATCCTTCGGGGTTGGCAATGTTGAGATTCTTCAATTCAAGACTGCCGCCACCGATTTCGAGACTGGCCGAACCGAGATCCGTTTCGACTCCCAGGGCGTAGGTGCAACCAGTCTCAACTGCCCTTTCAACCAGTGCGTTTCGCACAAAAAAGATCGTCACCAGTCCCAGGACTACAACTACAATAACGGAAAAGAGGATTTTTTTGATCATGACATATTACACCTTTCACACGCCGGTTCTACTTTACAGGATGTGATAACAGGTTGATCTCTGCCACACAAGATTGAGTTTTGGGTTACGCTCCGGTTGGAATCAGGTAAGACCTTACTGTTCAAACTTGGTCCAAACGTAGTATTCTGGTTTCAAAACTATCAATCCAATTGCATCAATACTCTAGATAATTCAATGAGACGGCCAATTGCCAGGAATCATGATCGGCCTTAAGATTGATTACGTCATTCAAGCAGCCAACATTTCTGGAAAAGTTCAACTCAAATCCAACACTATGTTTTACTTCGTACCCCAGGCCGAGATTTATGTTTATTCCGGATGAAACTCCATCGGCACTCCCGATGCCAACTTCTTCTATACCAAGGCCAATAGGAATGCCTACTGACATTAGCATGATTAGTGATGGTGATCTGTCATTGACGTAGTAACTGACTCCGATAGCAGGGAAGCCATTATACCATCCGCCATTGTCAAAGCCAAACCATTGCTTGCCTGTATAGTAAAGTATCACATGATCTGACAGCCCGGCTCCAATCTTGAAATCCGTGTACAAACCAAGCAGATCTACATTATCGGATCTGCTCGAATAATCGGCACTATAGCCAGCAGAAAACACTCCAGCCCCAACTCCATAGCCAAGAACAAAGCCCTCGTGTTTGTTGTCAAAACCTTGCACTGTCGGCTGATCAAACAAAATGAAAACGACAATGAGAAATAGATAGCAAACTGTTGGCGAACCGCTCATCTTGCAAATTACCATCGCAAATCCACTCCTGCTCTGATGCATCTGAAATCGGGCATATGTTCAGATAGAAAGGCATACCATCGAAATTCGGTGTTGATTGCAAACCCTGATATTGTAACAATATCGGCACCGGCTCCGACACTGAAGCCCATCACTGAATGGCCAGTTATCAGTGAAGTTGGTCCGCCGATTACATGAAATCGTTGGTACTTTCCATGCGTATACTTGATTAGCGCTGACGTGAAAACATGTTTCTTGATTGAATAAACGCGATTATCATACTCCGGATAATAGCGAAAGAGCTTCTTTGCTTCAGTGTATCCAATTTCCGGTCCGAATGAAAACTTTCTGGTAACAGCAATGAAGTAGCTCAAGTTGATAATGAACGAATCATAATAAGGGGATGGAATGCTATTGTAACCGTATTTCAAGCCTAAGCCACCCGTGTTATAGTTGGCCTGGTTAGATACAACGAACTTCAATGACCCCGACTCTGTGTTAAGTGGGTCTGGTGAAGACTGATTACGATCATAAATCAGTTTCCAATCCTGCTCTGGATCATCAAACAGGATGCCCAATATGGCTCCAGCACCCGCACCCATTACGCCAAGCACCGGATACACTCCGCCTCCGGGAGTGTCACGTGAGTCTTGTGTCGAAGCCTTCCAGATACCTGCAGCAAGCATGCCACCCAAGGCACCAACTCCGGCTCCGATTCCCGACGCTTTAGAGGTCTTACCTTTGGTCGCCCATAGCATCTCGATTGATTCAGTTGTTATAGTTTTCGTTTTAAAATTTACCACCAGGAAGAGAGTTTCATTTGAGAATCTGACATAAGACCCTATGATCTCATTACCCTCAACATCAGAGCATTTGATTAATTCTCCATCCTGGATCGCAAGAGATTTCTCAACAGGATTACTGTCATAAGAATGATCATCCGCCACGGCGGAAATTGGCTGTTTTGAGACTGTCAGAAACACTAGAGAGAAAAGTGCAACCTGCGATACACGAGGCATATGTATTTTCATTGTAACCTCCCAACAAAGATAGGCAAGCGCGTACTCTATGTCAATACAGCAGCCTCAGATTATTCAGTGCTGATCTTTCTTGGGAACTGTCACATGTTGCGAGAATAATGAGGGAAAAAGATAGCGACCATTGCGAGCTAACAGCTGACAGAGTCCACCTCAACCCGCGATTCGAATGGCGTGATAAACTGGGGGTCCTTCGAATCTGTCTCTATTCGGAAGAAGCCATCTGACAATGCCTGATGGTCACCAGGCGGCTGTAACACCGCCTGGTATTGGTCACCAATAATTTAATTAACCCAGCAGCGACAGGAATACGCCAGCAGCAACCGCAGAGCCGATCACACCAGCCACATTGGGTCCCATAGCCGGCATAAGCGGATTGACTTTCCCGTTGGTTTCTTCAGAAACGAAATTCTGTACCACCCGGGCTGCCATCGGAACCGCCGAAACACCGGCCGCGCCTATGCAGGGGTTGATCTTCTTGTCCTTTGAAAGGAAGAGATTGATGATCTTGGCGAATATGATACCACCAGCGGTACTAAACGAAAATGCTACCGCGCCAAGTACCAGAATAAGAAGCGTTTGGTAGGTCAGGAAATTGGCACCTACCATCGTGGCTCCAACCACCAATCCCAGGAAAATCGTCACGATGTCGATCATCGGACCACCGGCTGTTTTGCGCAAACGTTCAGTTACGCCGGACTCGCGGAGGAGATTACCAAACATGAGCATCCCTATCAACTGGGCGCTCGATGGAATCGCCAGCGAGGCCACAATGCCGGTCACCAATGGGAACAGGATTGCGGCGGTCTTGGAAACGGGTTTGGCCTGAGGCATGTCAATGGCCCGTTCCTGTTTGCTCGTAAGCATACGCATTATAGGCGGCTGGATAATCGGTACTAGCGACATATAGCTGTAGGCGGCCACAGCAATCGGTCCCAGCAGGTGCGGAGCCAGTTGACTGGCCAGGAAAATCGACGTCGGACCGTCGGCCCCGCCAATAATGCCAATCGAGGCAGCTTCCTGTGGCGAGAAGCCCACTAAAAGTGCGGGCGACCCGGTCTATGGGTGGTGAGCTTCCAGGCGACCGCGTTTTCTGATAGAGTTGAGAAAAAGAAGAAGGGCGTCTCCGTTTGGAGACGCCCTTCTCAGAAGTAAGTCCAGTGGATCTTATAGCTGCTGGGGCTTGATCACCGCCCCGTGCTTGGCCTTAAGGCCTTCGAGACCTACCTTCTGTTCATTGAGCACTTCGAAGAACTTTGCCGGGATGTTATCCTCGGCCCGGAAAGCCTCGTCCTGAAGATCTATTCTGGCAATGATCTTGTCGACGTAGACCGAAAATTGCATGGTGTACAATTCCTCGGGATAGTCCTTTTTGATCACTTCCTTGAATAGCTTCTTCAGGTCGTCGTATTTCGGCAGGAAGCCGATCGGCGTATCCAGCGCCTCGACTTCGCCGTGGGCATAACGATCCAGCCAGCTCAGCCAGACCGGCACATCCCGCTTCTCACCGAGCAGGCCCTTACCGGAACCGCCACGCTCTGCGCGGGTCAGAAAATAGTTTAGTCCGGCCGTAATCGGGCGGCCTTCATCGGAGAACCTGGAATTGTTGAAGAACTTGAACTGGGCATCCATGTAGTCAGCCAGAGAACCGGGGATGAATGGTGCGTTGGCCCACGGTTGACGCTTCACACCGGTAGCGCCGATCTCGGTGGCGGTAGCCGCTGAAACGATAGACGCACCTATCACCACGCCATAATCAGGATTCTTGGAGACCCAGATCGGTGGCATCGTGTCTGCGTCACGGCCCGAGTACGTGAACACCTTGACCTTGGCACCTTCGGGGCTCTCACCAACTTGTTTGTTGTAGGTAGAGATTTGGTCACATCGAAGGGTGCATCGTGAATTGGGGTGCGAGATCGGAATCGGCTTGCCGTCAGCATCAGTCTTGCCTTCGAACCACTCACCCTGGAAATTGACACCCTTCTTGGCTTGCTCTTCGCCGTTGCCGGTCCAGTGCGGCTTGCCATCGTCGATCAGGACGTTAGACCAGATCACTTCACTGCCTTCCTCGCGGAGGCACTTCATCAAGTGGGGATCGCCTTCGCGGTTAACATCGGCCACGATTCCAAAGATACCCTGTTCCGGGTTTACGGCGCGGCAATTACCGTCCTTGTCGATCCAGATCTGAGCCAAGTCGTCGCCGACAAACTCGGTGCCGGCCATAGCACTGGTTGTTTTGCCGCAGCCGGACGGGGCTGCTCCGGCGAAATAAGTCTCCCGGCCGCCAGGGCCTTTCATGCCGGTGATGAACATGTGCTCAGAGAGCTCGTCGCCGTGTTTATAGTAGGTGCTGTAGTCGACCGCGAAGCGATGGTTGCCCTTCTTGAGCAGGAGGGTGTTACCGGCGTAAGTGCAGAAAGTCGAGAAAGTGGTAAACCAGCTGCGATCCATCAGGATGCGGGCGTTCTGGAGGTCTTCCGGCGTGTTGTCACCCTCGGAGTGGACGTTGGTGAAGAAAATACCTTTGCGCTCGACTTCGGCATCGAACTTGTCATAGCAGTTCCGATACAGGAGATCGCCGGAGTGGAGAACGTAGGTCGACGATGAAATCTGGATGGCCGGTATAGTGCCAACGGCCCCGACAGGACCGCGGGTGAAGAAGCCGAGCATCATGGTCTTATCGGACATTATGCCAGGCAAGTACTTCTTGACATAGTCCATCGCCTCAGCCCGTTCCATCTTTTTGGCTAGCGGGCTTAGCTTCTCACCCTCGTTAACGATGTAGAAGGTTTGCTTAACCAGACGCCCCTGCTCTTTGGCAAGGTCGAAGTGAATGGTATGACCTTTGATTGCCAAAGCCCTTTCTTCGCCCTTCTTCAGAGAGTATTCGCGGACCCACTGGGAATCCGCTTCGGAACCGGTGTGAATAAAGACATCCTTAGGCTGGCACATAGCGATCGCATTGGCGACCTTCAGTCGGGCCTCCTCGTTCTTGATCTTGGACAGCTTGGAGAGGGTCTCCGCATTCAGAGTCTTCTCGAAAAGAGCATTAGCTTCTTCAATGGACTTGATACCGCCGACGACCGACAGAATGTCGTCGCCTTTTTTCAGTTCTAACATGTTGATCACCTTTTCTATAAATCGGACTAACTGTTTTCCGCGTCTCGCAATATCGTGAGACGATCCTTCAGAATCATCGGCCCAATGTACATAGAAGTCCATGCGATGGCAACTTATTATTGACGGAGTGGAGCTGACCTTCTGCAGCGGGGGCGAAACCGGCAATGAGACCCGTCAACTCACGCTTGGATGTCATTGCTGCCACCGGGGGGAGGGTTGTGGCTCGAATACCCTCCCCTGGAGCCCACCTGAGGATTGTGTCTGCAAAACACTGATGTTCAGCACGCGGACAGAAACGTGTTGGTCAAATGGCGCGGCACCGGATCGACCGTTGCGCCTGGTTGACACGACGATCCAGAACAAGCAACAGTCACGGAGAGCCCACAAACTCTATCGTTTCCAGGCTGAAGACACACTTGATCGAAGACAGACTTGCTCCTGAAGCAGATCCGATGAGACGGCTAGGATACAGTCACATTGCGACGGAAGTCCTTGCGCCACAACACGAGAATGGGGTCCCCCAAGTTGACCTGCCGAAACTCGATTTGCTCGGAGTCCTTCGGAGTGTGTTCACTTGTCAGGCGGCGTGGCAGCAGGCAGGGACGATGAACCTGATACTTGGTAAGAGACCGTCCAATTCGGTTATTAGTGCCCCGCCACCGAACTCGAAATGGCGAATACCAACTTCTTTGGTCGAGTCCACCATAGCCGGCAGGATATCCTGGAGACGAACCTTGCCTCCGAAGGAACTTTGCAGGCCATCCCGAAACGGGGTGAACATCACCCGAATTTTCTTAGGCTTCTTAGTGAAAATCATTTCGTCTCCTCTATCTCAGTTACTTTTGTACCTGGGAAAGCGGATGAGACAGCCGAAGTAACGATTGCCACCATTGTGGCGTCGATCCCGAGTGCCTTCTGAGGGAATACAGCGGTGATGATTCGCATGATGATGGCAAGTACCGAAAGCAGGGCGAAAACCATCGTGAAAGCTGAGATGCAGATTAGCCAAAGCTCTACAGATTCCATTGCGTATTCTCCCGTAGGTTATTTTCAGAAAGATGACCCGCGACGGGGCTGAAAGGGGCGTAGAGGACAAACCTACCCACATTTACGGTCCACATAAGCGGCCAATAGACACTCTTTGACCAAAAGATCAAGCGTATCTGGTGGGGAAAGTGGTTTTTTTCTAGGCTGGGGGGACCACTTGGCCATGGACAGGGTGCGGAACACAGCCGAAAGAGAAACCTGCCCCACATTTGGCTGGAAACTGAGGTGGGTAGCTACTGTTAATCGCTCGTCATAATGAACTGCGGCAGCATCTCGAAACTCTTGTACTGGGGGCGTAGCCGTTCCATGTTGTAGTGCTTCTCAATGTTGACAAATTTCTTAGTGCTGGTGACTACGTCAATAGGGACATTGTCGTAGCGGCCGTTTTTCAGGACCACCAACCGACCGTGAACTCCTTTGAGTGTCAGGTCCAAAGCCAGGTTGCCGTAGGCCATAGGAACAATAGAGTCGATAGCGTCGGGGTCGCCTCCTCGCACAAGGTAGCCCAGCTTCTGTGTGATAGTCCTGATTGGCTTCCCATGGTTGAAACTGGGTGACAATTCGGTCAGTTTGGATGATACTATGTCTCCAATTCCACCCAATTTAGCATGTCCGTAGGCATCTTTGGCCATGTCCTTATAAACCATTTCGCCGCCTTGAAACATAGCTCCCTCCGACACCAGCACCACCGAATACTTGCTCGGATTCTCACGGCGGTCATAGGTGAGCAGTTCGGTCAATCGCTCAATATCAAACTTGTGCTCAGGAATGACACACCGGTTGGCTGCTCCGGCCATTGTTGGCAGCATGGCTGTAAAACCGGCGTAGCGGCCAAATACCTCCAGCACGAGGAATCGCTCATGTGATCCAGCCGAGGTACGGAGACTGTTGGTCATTTGTATCGTTCGGGTAACGCAGGTGCTGAAACCGATGCAGTAATCGGTCCCGGGGACATCGTTGTCCATTGTCTTGGGCATAGCAACGATTTTCACCCCTTCCTGATAAAGACGGACCGCATAGCTGAGAGTGTCATCCCCCCCAATTGGCATAAGATAGTCGATACCAAGGAAATCAAGATTCTTCAGAACCTCCGGCGTCAGGTCGTTCATTTTGGAAGCATAGTTGTCTTTTAGATGCTCCGGAATGTTCTCCAGACCCACATGCCCAGGATGGGTACGGGAACTGTGCAGGAAGGTGCCGCCGGTACGCCCGGCCTTGTTGACGATCTCTTCGGAGAGGATACGAAAGCAGTTGCTGTTGTCGACGTCTTTGTCACGAACCAGGTCAACCAGACCCGCCCAGCCGCGTCTGATCCCGATAACCTGAAAGCCCTCTCTGATTGCTCTGATCGTAATAGCTCTAATGGCCGGATTCAACCCCGGCACATCACCGCCGCCGGTCAGTATTCCTATAACACCACGTTTGGACTTGATATTCGTCACTGTCTATGCCTCCGTATTCCGTTTAGAATCGTTGGGCTCCTGTTAAATCCCGGCTCTCGTCGAAGGTTGCCTACGGCAACCTACTATGACTGATTTCGGTCAAACGTCTGCTCAACTTGACGATACAATCACCTTGTCAGGCACTGTATGATCTCACCGATGTACATCCGGTGGTAATCCTTGTCGGGATATTCGTCGTGTATCTTGCTGTCGAGAAAATGTTCCGGGTCAAGATCGTGGGTGTAAATCTTGCGGCAGTCCAACACCAACCTCGCCTCTGAGAAATAGACAGACCCAGTAAATCCTTCTATGGGGGTCATGCCTGGCAGTGACATCTTGTCAACATCACGGCCTGATTTTGTCCCGCAGAGTTTGAGCGTGTCGCGGTAGGTTTCGTCAAAAAACGTCAATGTGAAGCTATCAGTTTTCTCAAGGAACGAGTATGTGTGCCTAACCGGTCGAACAAAACAGATGGCTATCTTCTTGCTCCACAGTTCTCCCAATGCCCCCCATGAGGCAGTCATAGTATTATATGATTGGAGATTTCCGGCCGTGACAAGCATCCAGTCGGTGGAAATTAGTTTGAAGGCGTTATCGGTGATGAGACAGGGATCGATTGGTCGTAATGTGCTAGGCATCCGTTTTCCTCTCTCTATTTGGCATATACTTTCTCTACACTGGGTGGTACACAGCCTGCTGTGTGTTCCGTCCTACTCATCCAATGGTTTCAAATCCACGACCGTCGCGCCCCAACTTCCTCCAGAGCCACCCTCATGGCGGAATGATACAACATTGGGGTGATTCTCAAGCAGACTTTGTACAATCCTTCTCTTTACACCCTTGCCTTTTCCATGAACGATCCGCAGGCTCGAGAGCCTTTTTTTTAAACATACATCAATGTACTCAAGGGCGACTTCGAGCGTATCGGCCGGGGCAAAAAGGTGCAAATCGAGGGTGCCGTCAATCGGGAATTCAACCGGTTCATCGTTGGAGGACATGGCTAATATCAGAATCCTTTCATCAGCACTTTAGCTATCTAAGATAGCAGAGTTCAATTGCTGACGCCATAACTGAATTTGTCGCCGGGCTTGACCGATCTACTTTGATGTGTTTTCTTGCGCGAACATATTTCGACCCTACACGAGGAAAACTCATGGCTTCTTCCGCTGCATACGACCAGAATCCCAACCCGGGGCTTATGGCCCAGATGGCATCCCTGTCATGGCCTTTCTGGATGGTCAATATTATGGAGATGTTCGAGCGTCTTGCCTACTACGGTGTGCGCGTCGTTATCCCGATCTATATTGCGCAGGCCGATGAAATCGGTGGCCTCCACTTCACTCAGACCGACAAGGGCATAATATTCCTCTGGTGGGCATTGTTTCAATCACTCACACCAATGGTATCCGGTGGGTTTGCTGATCGCTACGGCTACAAGAAGACAATAGCCGTCTCAGTTTTTATCAAGGTTCTGGGCTATATCCTGATGGCTACCCAGACAGAGTTCTATCCTTTCCTTTTCGGTTGCTGCACACTGGCGCTCGGGACGGCTATTTTCAAACCCGGCGTTCAGGGAACGATGTGTCAGTCCCTGACTAAGAAGAACTCATCTGTGGGTTGGGGTACGTTCTATATGCTGGTGAACATTGGCGGCTTTCTGGGACCACCGCTGGCGCATTATCTGTACGGCATTTCATGGCCGGCAGTTTTCTACGGTTGTGCGGCTATCGTCTCCCTAAACCTGTTGATGCTGTTTACCTACAAAGACCCATCAGCCGGCGGCGAACAGAAGGGAAACCCGTTCCGAGTTATAATCCTCACTTTCAAGAATATAGTCAACCTGCGTTTGATCGTATTTATCCTGATTATGTCCGGGTTCTGGCTGATGTTCATGCAGCTGTTTGACATGCTCCCAAACTTTATTGTCGATTGGGTTGACAGTTCGAAATTAGTAGCTGATCTGCATCTTCCTGACTTCATGCTGCAACAAAATTCAACACGTGGACCACAGCTTTCGCAGGAGTGGATGATCAATGCCAATCCGGGATTAATAATCCTGTTCGTAGTTTTCCTCAATTTCCTTGTCTCACGAATGAGGCGAGTTCACTCAATTTTCATTGGAATCACGATTGCTTCCTTTGGGTTAGTACTGGCCGGGTTTACCGCCACGGGGTACATGTGTATGCTCGGTATTCTCGTCTTTTCAGTGGGTGAGATGTTGTCGTCGCCCAAAATGAACGAGTATCTCGGTGTTATTGCCCCCGAAGGTCAGAAAGGGTTGTACATGGGGTATGCCAACATTCCCCAGGGGATAGGCTGGGGAATAGGTTCGTTGTTCGCTGGTCATGTATATGACCGGATGGGCGACAAAGCCAATCTGGCCATTGATTACCTGGCCAACAATTATGGAATTGTGGATGTTGCTCGTACGGACGCCATGACCAGATTGATGACGGCGACCGGTATGGATGCCATTGACACAACGAAGTTGCTCTGGGATACCTATCATCCGTATGAACTTTGGTATCAGTTCGCGGCAATTGGTGTTGTCTCGGCGGTCGGGATGCTGTTGTATTCTGCGTGGGTCAAGAAATACGAAGCCCCGGATGTGTAAGAGCAAGGGACGTTTGTGAATTCCCCCGGAGCATTCTTCGATCTATACGGAACGCTGCTTCTCTATGGCGATATGAACGCCGCCTGGTCGGACTGGCTGACCGCGCTGTACAAGTCACTCCAAGGACAGGGCGTGGCTGGTGATCGACAGTGGTTGGCGGAACATTGTGATGGGTTTTTCAGTCGTCCCGAACCACCAATCGAACCTGATGGACTGACAGTCTACGAACGGCGTATTGGGCGGCTGTGTCGTGACATACGTCTGGAGGTGTCAAAGACCGATCTGAGCCAGGCTGCACAAGTATCAATCGAGGCCTGGCATCAATATATTTCATTAGATCCAAATTCAATACCACTGCTGAGCCAATTGAGTAACAATCGGATATTGGCTCTAATAAGCAATTTCGATTATCCACCGCAAGTATATGTTATGCTTTCCAAGTTTGGGTTGGATAAGTTCTTTGACGTGGTTGTGATCTCAGGGGAAGTGGGCATCAGTAAGCCCGATCCTGGCATTTTTGACCTCGCCTTGCAGCGCACTGATGCTGATCCTGTAGATACGGTGTATGTGGGGGATACCCTTAACGATGTCTCCGGGGCGTTGGCGTCGGGGCTACGTCCCATTCTTATCGACCGACCATCCGATCCTCGTACTGATGAGGCCACCGAGTTCAGGATTAATCGTGAAGCGGGCGAGACCAATGCGGCAATGTTAGCGCGCAACATGGGTGCTATTGTGGTTCGTAGTCTGGCTGAGGTGGCGACGGTTCTTACCTGAATTGTAGGACAGGAGCCCTTTGCGCTCCTGCCAGAAAACAGGCGATGCCTGGCGGAACCACCAGGGGGTTCCGCCCTACTGAACGGCACTAAACAAGAACGCCCCTCAGGACGTTGATATACTGGCCTTATGTCGTGTAGCCCGCCCCGGCTACCTGGAGCCAGGGCGGGTTTTCCCCCTTGCGCAGGCACGCGGACAGGGTTGTACGCGTGCCTGTCTTCTCTTCTCAACTGGCGATTATCCGGGTCCGATGAAGTAGACCACATGCTTCTCGCCTGCATCAGGCAGAACACCACTTGTACAGAAATATGACAAACCGTCGTGCGATCGACAATAAGACTGGGATGCGTCATCCCTCACAACAGACAGTATACTTAACGAAGGTCGTGACGTCAAGGTCTATCCTAGTATCTGATTCATCTAGTTAAGTGTATCAAACACCCGAGTGAAGTTGTTTGGCCTGGTAGCCGCATGTTAAAGATTGACCGGAGTCGGGATCGATTCTATTCTAATAAAAAAGAGGTGAGAAATGGATATCAATAGCTCTATCTTCAAAGCCTACGATATACGTGGAATAGTACCCAATCAAGTGAATTCGGAAGTTGCATACCAGATCGGCTATGCCCTGACCAGTGTGCTCAAACCGAAATCAATTGCGGTCGGTCGAGATATGCGATTGTCTTCTGATGATTTGTTCGAGAGTCTCGTTCGCGGAATTAACGACGGTGGTGTGGACGCAGTTGATCTCGGGCTGGTTTCAACCGATGGTCTCTATTTTGCGGTGGGTAAGTTTGGATTTGACGGTGGCGTGATGATCACCGCAAGTCACAATCCCAAAGAATACAATGGATTCAAGATTTGTCGTGGTGGTGCCGAACCTCTGTCCGGGCAGGATGGACTCAATCAAGTCCTGAAGTTCATTCAGGACGGTAATCCGATGGCAAAATCTCCGGCACCGGGTGTAATCATCCGCAAAGATATCTCTGACGATTATGCTGCCCATTGTCTGTCGTTTGTCGATGTTACCAAAATCCGGCCCTTCAGGATAGTTATTGATGCCGGTAACGGTATGGCTGGGACCACTCTTCCACCGGTTCTGGAGCGGCTGCCGGTGAATGTGGATAGGCTGTTTTTTGATCTTGATGGCAGTTTTCCTAACCATCCCGCTTCGCCGATTGAATTGGAGAACCTCCGGGACTTGTGCCATCGGATAGAAGAAGTCGATGCCGATTTTGGTGCCGCTTTTGATGGTGACGCAGACCGTATGTTTCTGGTTGACAAGAACGGTCGTCAGGTCGGAGGTGATATGGTCACGGCTCTGGTGGCCAAGTCGCTGTTATACAAGCATCCAGGTGAAACGATTCTTTATAATCTCATATGCTCCCACGCTGTCCCGGAACTTGTTGGTAGGCTTGGTGGTACGGCTGTACGCACTCGTGTCGGTCATGCCCTGATCAAACCACTGATGAAAAAACACAACGCCATCTTTGGTGGTGAGCACTCCGGGCATTTCTATTTTCGAGACAACTGGTTCGCCGATTCCGGCTTGATAGCGTTTTTGGTTTGCCTGGAATTGCTGTCGACAGAAAATCGCCCACTTCATGAGATGACAGCAGAAATTGATCCGTATGTTCGTTCAGGCGAAATCAACAGCCGGGTGCACTCAATCGAGGAAGTGACGGACCGGGTCCGTGATGCATTCGCTGACGCCGAGCAGGACACTATTGACGGGCTGACAATCACAGCCAAAGACTTCTGGTTTAATCTTCGCCCCTCAAATACCGAACCTCTGCTTAGACTGAATGTCGAAGCCGGAGACAAGGCTACGCTCGACAGCAGAGTTGCACAGTTGCTTGAAATTATACGGGTCTGATAACGATGAATGAGTCCAAGATCAGCATTCTGGTAGTAGACGATGATCACAACCTCCGTGAGCTTCTGGTAGATACCCTGATCGGGACAGGGTACGCGACCGACGCAGCTGTTGATGGTTTTGAAGCGCTGAAGAAGCTGAGACTGAAATCGTATGACCTGATGATATCCGACATCAGGATGCCGGGGATGGACGGTATTCGTCTTTTGCAAAAGGTTCGATCCTACTATCCTGACATGCCAGTCTTGTTCATCACCGGTTTCGCGACTCCTGAGATTATCGGTCGGGCGTCGCCTGATGGGTTCCTGGCCAAGCCGTTTCGAATCTCCGCCATGGAGCAGTTGATTGAGGAGGCGTTGGCGGGGCGCCAGGATGAGTGCCAGAGGCAAATCCGAAAAGTTTTGGTTGTTGACGACGATGATCTTTTCCGCCGGACGCTCACGGAAGCTTTGCGCTACCATGACTTTACTCCGACCGCTGTCCAGGGCGGCGAGGAGGCGTTGAGGGAACTCGAGAACGGTTCGATTGATGCTGTCATTGCCGACATCAAGATGCCGGGTATGGACGGCATTGCGCTTCTAAAGCGCATCAAGGCCAAGTATCCCGATTTGCCGGTGATTCTCATCACCGGGTTTCTTGCCGACAATTTTGAGGCGATCGGTACTGCCGCTATGCCAGCGGACGGATTTCTTCAGAAACCTTTCGATACGAGTAAGATCATTGCTCTTCTTGAGGAACTGTCGCCTACCACACCTAACCCAGCGTAATCTACCAGTCGCAACGAGGGAATCTTCTTATTGCTGCAAAGGGATAGCACCAAAAAGCCCGCCAATTGAAGGCGGGCTTTTTGGGATTTATGGAAACCTGAGGAAATTGTTGCTATTTCACCAGGACCATTTTCTTGGTGTCAGAGAAGGCACCAGCCTCGAGGCGGTAGAAGTAGACACCACTACCAACATCAGAGGCATTCCATTCGATTTCGAAGACACCAGCTTCGGCATTACCGTCGAAACGTTTTACTTCCTGACCATTGATATTATAAATGGTCATTGTGTAAGCGGTTGCAACCGGCACATCAAAAGCGATGGTAGTCGTCGGGTTGAACGGATTCGGGAAGTTCTGAGCCAGAGCGAAATTGGCGGGGATCATGTCGATCTTGACCGGATGACCCTCGAAAGTAGCGATTTCCATCGTTACTACTTCGTTCTGAACGTCAAGGAACTCGCCCGTGAAGGTATTACCAGACAGGCTGTAAACCAGCGCACGAGTCTGGTCATTGGACGCATCATAAGCATACAGCAACTCCATGTCCTCGGTTAACAGAACCGGTGACACGTTACCTTCGGCTACTATCAGAGCAGCACCCATCGGAACGTCGCTGTTGATTGAAAGGCGACCATTGTTGTTAACCATCTCAACCGCAATCGGAGAAACGTTCTTATTATACGGCATGGCGTCACCAACAATGACACGAATCATATAAACCAAGTCACCAACCGACAACGGAATACCGTCGGCATTCGCATCGGAAGCAGCAACTCTGGCTTGGTATGCTTCACCTTCGCCCAGGACACTAGGACCGTAGACGAAGAAGTTGGAGTACAAGACCGCATCAGCGATCTCGTAAGCCAGACCGTTGAGGTTGAGGTCACCGCGATCGTCGATCGAATCGGCACAGGCAATATCAACGCCACCATTGTAGAAGTCGATCAAAGTAAGCGGGTATGGCTTGTCAGGACCACCACCAATTAGACACTCTTCCTGGGCACCATTGTTGGTCGGGAACTCAGAAATCAATGTTTCATGGATCGGGATCCAGCCCGGATCTTCGCCATCGAAATAGTAGTCGAAGACATAACGACTCATAAACAGGGTGTCACCACTCTTTGACGAGATCGTATTGTCACCGCAGTCATACCAGGACCAGCGGATCGGGATATACTGGCACTCATAGGTACGATCGTTGGTCACCAGGAAGTTCATCGAAACCAACTGGCCGTCTGTGCCGCTGAAGCACTCGGGATGGTTGGCACCGTTGTTAGTCTCAGCTATTCCTATCATGCGAACAAAGCCGCTTGGACAGGCAGCGGGACCACAGTTTCCGTTGGGACCGTAGCGATATGTGAAGTATTCCCATGCACAGCCACTGGTGTCAAGCAAGGCACCCAGTTCGGCTGACTGGAAAGTCAACGCAGACGCATCATACTGAACCAGGAAGTCAAAACCACCCATTTCGTTGGGAAGCTGAATGGTGCTATCCAAATAGATAGAAACATCCGTAAACTGGCCCTGATAGATCTTATGAGTCTTCTCGATATAGACCGACATGGTCGGAATTACGGTTATAAAGACACAGCAGGTGTCTGCATTCTCAGGAGCGCACGGAGGATCAAGGTTACCACCGTCGGACACCTTCAAACACAGTTTCCACGTGCCTATATAGTCGTTGTCGCCTTCAACTGTAGGCCACGTCCAGATACCAGTGCCCGGATGGATCGTAGGTTCGGTTGGTGGAGCGCCCGCGCAACCGTAACTACATTCGAAGCTGACTACGGAGTACACCAGAGTATTGGGTCCACCATCAGAATCGAAACCACTGACAAGACCGGTAGCTGTATCACCCCATATGACATGATCAACTCCATCTTCCCAGTCCACCTCACAGGTGATCACCGGTGGGGTATTCTCGACGCAGATAACGAACTTCGTCGAGTCCGTAGCACCGCACTTGTCGGTGACTACAACCCAAACATCATGACTACCAACGTCTGGACCGGTTGTACCCCAGCTTATGGAACCATCGCCATTAACAACCAGATTAGCCGGAGCGGGAGTACCCTTACTGAAAGTTAACTCCTCACAGGCGACTTCATCAAGGTCACTGGCAGATGCTTGGCCAAGATAGGTCTCATTAAAGTGGAGTGTTGAATCATTGATACCAGCGATTGTCGGTGCTTGATTCTGCACCGTCACTGTACCGGTTTCAACAGTAGCCGTGATCAGAGCAGTCGTGGCACAGTCGACAAACTGAGTGGTTGCATTTACAGCGCAACCACATGCAGTCGATCCTACATAGTCAATACCATTCAGCTCAATCGTTCCATCGCAAACATCATTAGTGGTGAACACTATCTTGCCAACTACGACATTTGTCGGAGCGACAAGGCAAGCGTCATCAGCAATTAACATACCAGCAATGCGTAAAGTATCGGGAGTTCCATCATAATGAGCGGTAATATCAACCACGCGGGTTGTGCATACCGTCAAACCTGGATCCCAAACAAAATCAAAAGCGGTAAAGAAAGCAGTGTCAGGCATAACGAAATCAACTTCTAAGATGATCTCGAAAGCACTGATGTCAGTAGAGTTCGTCACCATAATGTCGATCTCTTGACCAGCCTGACAGCGAGCTACCGTATTGTCTTCGATCGTCACCACTTGGGCTGACGCCGACGCAAACGCAAATACCAGTATAAAGGAGGTCAGCAACAAAGAATATAGCGTTCTTTTTTGCATCATTAGAATGCTCCTTTATTAACAAAAGGTCAATTATCTAAGGAAAACAGAACTGATATATACCAGAACTATTAACCTAACGTTTCCGATCTTTTACCCGGAAGGGAAGGGAGTCGGGGCCCATCAAACTCAATCTCAAATAACTACATTCACTACCAAGCTAAATTAGCAGCTACCGCAGCCATAATCATCTGAGTTTGTTTTGAAGAAACTTTATGAAAAGACGAATAAAACCAGCTGGTTATAACTAACCATCAAGGTTTCAATGTCTTAACGAAAACCGATCTAACGAGCTTGAGTTGGAAGTAACATCAAGTCAGACTTAACATTACTAAAGGTGCGACGGTCTCAAAACAGAAGCACTAAGCACACAACTGTTTCCCTAGACGCCAACAAAATACGAAATACTGCCAGTTTGTCAAGAGAAATTTGAAAAAACTTTCTATATTTTATGTACGAGCCAGCTTAGTAACAATATTCAGGGCCAGAGCGATACTAATTGTACCATTTATAATCCATACAGAACTGTCTAAAAATAACTCCAAGCAGGCTCTGCATGACAGACCTCCCTGAGTAGTTCTGCCGATCCGAGGATACGAAACCGCTGAAGAGTTCTGCCTTAAGACCACCGGCATAAAACTCGAACCCCTACGACTATTATTGTGAATACATTCACAAACTACGCCAGGCCAATTATGCTCGTAAGCAATGCCATTTGTGTCTACAGATCCGTCACCTTGTGAATACATTCACAAGTTACGCTAGGTCAATTACGCTTGCAAGCAATGCCATTTGTGTTTGTAGACACTCCCCTTGTGAATGATATCACAAACTACGCCAGGTCAATTACCCTCGAAAGCAATGTCATTTGTGTTTGCAGACACCTCGCCTTGTGAATACAATCACAAACTACGCCAGGTCAATTACGCTTGCAAGCAATGCTATTTGTGTCTACAGACCCCTCGTCTTGTGAAAACATTCACATATTACACCAGGTCAATTACCCTCGAAAGCAATGTCATTTGTGTTCGCAGATACTTGTCTTGTGAATGTAATCACAAACTAAACCAAACCAATTACGCTCACAAACAATGTCATTTGTGTTCGCAAGCAACTTGATTTGTGAATACATTCACAAAGTGAGGTGCAGTGATGGCGGCAAATCTATGAAAAATGTACTGGCTAGAAGCTGTATGTCAGGCCGGTCGAAATGAGGTAGAGGGCGGTACGTCCCTGGCCCTGGGAGTGCCATTCCCATTCAGCGGAGCCCAATATGCTGAGATTGAGGACAGAAATAATCCTGATTTCGGCAAGAAGATCCAGGCGCTGGAAAGTGAAATTGGTTTGGAGGTCATTTTCGAAGCTGAGATTCCTGCGGCCGAGTATTGACTGGATGGAGCCGAAAACTACCCCCGTATCGAAGTAGTCAAGGTCGACCCTGAGGCCCGCTTCAAGGTAGTCTTCGCCGGTCGTTAGTCCATCCTGTTTTTCGTCCAGGAGCTCCAGGTCGGGACCAATAGCCAAGCTCAGATTTCCGGTTTCAATCCCGGCCAGTAACGCCAGCCCCAGCCGGACATAGTCGAGGCTGACAAGGCTCTCTTTCCGATAGAGGGAAGCTTCCAGGTCGATCTCCTGTTTAGCCAGCCAGTCACGCCCCAATTGGTGACGATTGCGGGCCAAAAGCTCCAGGCGGCGATAATCATCGTACTCATTGGAGTAGCTATAGGTTTTCTCTTCCAGGCGCAGGGAGAGGTCCAATTCTCCAGTCGGTAGTGAACCAAAGAAAAGCCCCTCAATTCCGGTTGTCAGATAGGTCAGACTGCTGGAATCCGGAACCCGACGGGTAGAGACAAACAGGTTCAATCCAGCGAAGGAGAAGTTATCGAAGGATTTTTCAAGTCCGAATTTGGCACCAATACGGTGATAATCATAGCTCTGCTCGCTTAGATCTCGGAAACTGACGTTCTCAGTCCGTATTTGTACTACGCCAGCAATGGATCCAGTGAGCTGTCGCCTGAATTTAGTGCGGAGATATGCCCGGAGGTAGCTGTCCCCAAAACCATTATCCCCCCGGAAACGGTCGCGCCATTCCAGTTCTCCTGATGCGTCAAATCGATTCTTGCCGGACTTATGCCGCACATCGGCGGCTAGGTTCAATCGCAGGTAGTCTCGGGTTTGCTCATAGGATGACCTTAGTTCCATCAAACCGGGGGCAGATGGGGTCCAGGAGACGCCCAGATGAGTCTTGAGATCGTTGAGGTAGATTGAGCGTAATTCCCAGTCAGCAAGCACAGTGTCAGACCCCTCCACTGCTATTGAGTCAAGGAAGTAGGCCTGTGACAGGTAGTCGTAGCCCAGTCCGGTCTCAAATGAGATATCGGCGGCCAAGGCTTCAAGTCCCGGACCGCCAATCCCAACAAGAGAGAGGATCAGGAATATCTTCGTCGCAAGTCCCCGCGAGCGCAAAATTTCCTTTCTGACTGGCGCCTTACAGTTTGTCAGTTCCGTCAAGGTGCTGTTGTAGTCGTCCGATGGTCATCTGAGCAGCCTTGAGAGCGGCCGTGGCTGCTTTGCCCCGATCTTCATTAAGATGTTCCCGGGCCAGCTGGAGTTGTTGCCGAGCTTGATCCAAGAGAAGACGGGCGACATCATCAGATGGCGATACATTTTCGGCTAGTCGATCAATACGGTCACCGAGTTCAATATACCGGTTCTCCATCTGATCAGTTCCCTGGCACAACCGAACCGCCTTGCGGGCCATTGTCCGGGCCGAGAGGACAGCCTCTTCAGCCGCCTTGTACTTGCCTTCATCAGCCAGTCGTTTGGACAGTCTGAGTGCCTTCAGGGCCTGGTCGAGGAGCTGGTCCGCCGATTCGGAATCACAACCACTGGCCATCTCTTGAGCCCGGTTCAGGAGTTCGCCAACGCTCTCGGTCCAGTGGTCATAGCGAGTTGCTTCATTTGAGCGACGCTGGCAATTCTGAAGGAACTTCCTCACGGAGTTCTTGATCTGCGTAGCCAGTTTCAGTGACGCTTGATGACGACCAGTGCGGTATAGTTGCCAGGCCTGATTCAGGTTTTCGCGGGCTGACTGGTGAAGGGTTTTCAATGACGAACCGGTGGTTTGAGCGGCACACTCTCGGGCACGTTCGAGGAGGTCTTCAACATGCTCAAGTTCTCGAACAACTACATCCTCGTTCTGAGCCGTACGTCTTGCAACCGAAAGGGCTACCTGAGCCCGTTCACGAGCTTTAAAAGTGAGGTTCGCTGCAGTCTCCAGGTCGATTCGATTACGTCTGGCTCGAAACCTGTTCCAGGCTCTGGCCTGAAGTTCGTTTGCCTGATCAAGGGCCAGCGATGCTTTGGCGGAATTGGTACCCTGGACGAGTTCCCGTGCTCGATCGATGACCTCATCGGTACGTTGAAGTTCGTCCTCTAACTTGGCAATCATCGCTCCATCCTGAGCCAAAACCGGAGCAACCATTACTGTGATAAGGGTTGATAGAATGATATTTCTGAGCGTTCCACGTGTCATTATTTCATCTCCTTCTTTTAATCCGCTCTATACCGTATCAAACCATCTGCCGAATTGTCTAAACACTAGAAACTTACAGTCAGACAACGAGTTGCGATCATATGTGTTACAGTCACATCTTTCTTTTTGTACCGCATGGTACGTCCGGCGAACCATTTGGCTCACTAATTCCTGATATCGTGTGCCTTCATCCGGCTGTAAAGGCGTCGCCGGGTGATCTGGAGCAGTCTGGCAGCCTCAGTTTTGTTGCCTTTGGTCTTCTCCAGAGCATCAAGAATCATCTGTTTTTCAATCTGTTCCAATCCCCCTGAGTTGGTTGTGTCGGTAGCTTTCAGTGGGGAAATGTCAACCTCTAGTGAAAAATCCTCAGTAGACAGAGGATCATCACCGGCCAGGATCATGGCTCGTTCAATGGCGTTTCTCAACTCTCGAGCATTCCCTGGCCAGTCGTATTTCAAGAGTAGGTCCTCAACTAGCTTGCCCAACGATTGATGCTGATAGTTCATATGAGCCAGGAAGTGTTCAGCTAGCGGGATAATATCCTCGGGTCGATCGATAAGGTTGGGCATCTCTATCGGAAAGACATTGAGTCGATAGAATAGGTCTTCGCGGAAAGCACCCTGGCCCAATTGCTCTTTCAAATCACGATTAGTTGCCGCCACTACCCGAACATCAATATCAATGGTGTCAACTCCGCCGACGCGAACGAGCTGGTGTTCTTCGAGAATCCGGAGCAGCTTCGATTGTAGACCCAGTGACATTTCTCCGATCTCGTCTAGAAAAATAGTACCGGTGTGGGCCAGTTCAAACCGTCCTCTTTTGCGATCAACCGCTCCAGTGAAAGCTCCTTTTTCATGACCAAATAGTTCCGATTCCAGCAGGGTTTCGGTCAGGGCAGCACAGTTGACGGCTATAAATGGTCGGTTCCTCCTAGCGGACAACTCATGCACCATCCGTGCTGCTACTTCCTTGCCGGTCCCGGAACAGCCGGTGAGCAAGACGGTCGAATCCGTCATGGCTACTCTGGCGATCAGGTCCCTGACTTTTTGTGCGGCAGGAGATTCACCGACGAATTTGCTGGACGTGAGTGTTTTTAGCTCTTGTTCAAAGTGACCAGAGAGCGACTCCAACTGTTGCTTTTTGACGAGCCTCTCTACCAGCAAGACAAGCTCTTCCAGTGAGAATGGTTTCAGTAAATAATCAGCGGCACCTTTTTTCAGAGCCTCAACAGCCGTTTCGACTGTTCCGTAGGCAGTCATCATTATGACCTCGGTTCCGGCCTGATTCAGGGCTTTGTGGAGTATCTCCAAACCCGATACTCCCGGCATCGAAAGATCGGTGACGACAATATCATAGGCGTGCTCGTCGATCAGGTTCAATGCTTTGGCCGGATCGACACAGGTTGTCACGCGGTGTCCTGCATCTTCCAGTTCACCGCAGACCAGAGAGGTCATTTTCGGTTCATCGTCAACTACGAGTATACGAGCCATTATTATCTCATCGGTTGTTTTGGCAAAGTAATGGTTACGTCGGTTCCGGTTTTCTCCTGAGAATCAATAACAATTGTGCCGTTCATTTCTTCGATTATTTTCTTGCTGAGGTGTAACCCCAGTCCCGATCCATCCTGTCGGGTCGTAAAGAACGGCTCGAAAACGTGCTTCAACTGTTTATGGGGAATGCCCGGACCATGATCCGTGATAACCAGAATCACTGAGTTATCCCGGTCTTTGATGGAAACACCAATCTCAATAGGACGTTGCGCCGACAGACAGGCGTCAGCCCCATTAATAAGCAGATTCAGCAAAACCTGCCGGAGTCCTCTGCGATGTCCGGACATATTTACTCGGTCGGGCACAGAATGCTTGAGCCAGACGATTTCCTGGTCCGGATACTTGTCGTGGAAATGCTGTGTCAGAGAGTCAATCATTTCGATCAGGTTGAACTTCTCCGGGTTTTGTTGAGAAATGTTCACCGGTCGGGCACCCGCGAAATCAAGATAGCCGGTAACGATATCATTAAGGCGGTCAACTTCCTCGATCACAAAATCACTCTCCGGGCTATCCTGCTTCTTGCGAAGACGTTCAGCCGAGGCTCTGATTATCGCCAGCGGGTTTTTTATCTCGTGGGATACCACCGCGACCAAACGTCCCAGATAGGACTGGGTTTCACTAAGGAAGAGGTGTTGCTGAAGGCGGTTGAGCCGTCGCTGGATTATCAAAAAAAGGACCCCCAGCATCAGTCCTCCGGCCAGAGACAGGGCGGTTGAATAGTAGAGGTTCTCTTTCAGTCCGGTCAGTGCGTCGAAATAGTCCACGCTGGCCTCGACTCCCAGGACAGCCACGACTAAGCCGGTGCTGTTTAAAAGGGGAGCGAAGGCTGATTTCAGGCGTAGCGATCCGGTTCGATAGGAGGGAGTAGCGATTGTTTGTCTACTGGAACCGAAAACAAGAGAGTCGATATAGCGACCATTGAGTTCGGCCAGAAAATAGATACTGTCCGCTTCGAGCGAGGTTGTAAACAGATAGTTGTAGTTGGCATCAATGATGAACAGTTCGCTGAGCGAATCGACAGCGCGGATATTCTCCAGTATGTCCGCCACCCGAACATAAGCGGAGAAATCACCAAACGCAAGGCGGTCAGCCGTTTCTGAATCTATGACAGCCGCCGCCGCACCCGCCACCGAGGTTAGCCGTCGGCTTAGCTGGTTATCCAGAAGCTGCTCAGTTCGCGAGTAGAAAATCCACCAGGCGATATTGACCAGGACAATCATCACCACGACGAACAAAACCGCGGTCAGAAGTTTTCTTGAATCGCCAAACATGGATCAAGTATGTCACCGAGGTCGAGGTCAGTCAACTTTAACCATCGGGTGGTTGAGGCTCATTTCGAGTTCATCAGTAGGGACATCATTTTTTATCCATCAGCGTACGGAATATCAAAAACCGTTTGACTACCGGAATCCAAATCATATCTTGTTGGTCTGATGGCGTCCATCCAGGCGTCATTGGGGGTGTAGCTCAGTGGTAGAGCACCTGCCTTTTAAGCAGGGTGTCGATGGTTCGATCCCATCCACCCTCACTTTTATGACTACGAAGTGGCTTTTCTGGTCCGATCATTCTCGTCATTGTGAACACGTCAGCAATAGTTTGTTGGAAAGTCACCACACCTTCCCCTATATTCGCCCCATGCAAACTGCGCTGCACATCAAGTCCCTGGTTGCCGAGTTGAGACATCACCTCATTGGCGGTAAAATCATCTCGACTGAATTTTATAAGAAGGAACGAGCGGCGTACCTGTTCGTAAAGACCGGCAAGGGACGCCTGGCTCTGGGGTTTGTGTATCATCCTCATGGAGCGGGAGTATTTTTGGTACCAGCTTCGAAGATCAGGCTGGAAACCCGTGAGAAACCCTGGCCGTTTTTCGAACTCAACGCCGGTACCATAGACGATGTGGTTCAGATCGGTCTGGATCGCATATTAACAATCAAAATAAGTCAGGGGAAAAAAGAGATTCTCCTCGTGGCTGAAGCCTTGGGACCGAATGGCAATCTCTGGTTGCTCAATAGTGACAACGAAGTGCAGGCAAGCCTGCGCCGACGGACTTTTGAAACCGGTGCTCGCTATTCTCCACCAAAGGGACTGGAGGGGCTTTCTCCGTTGGGGATGACGGCAGATCAACTCAAAGAGTTGCTTGGCAACCATCCCGAAACTCCAGCGCAGTTCGTTATTGAGAAGCATGTCCTTGGATTTAACCGAACGCTGGCTTCCGAGGCGGTGCATCGAGCGGGTGTTGCCAGAGAGGGACTGTCCGGGGATGATGTCGTCTCGTTGGCGACCACAATCAGTGATCTTGCGGATCGATTCGGTGAGGCTGGTACGGGTTATTACTATACAGGCGGGAGGATCGAGGTCTATCCCATTAAACTGGCGGGTTGGGAAGAACAGCCGGAGAAGTTCAAGACGCTGTCGCTGGCAGTGGCGGCTATGTGTACCAGACGTCAATCGCAAACCGAAGAAGTTGACGAGCGAAAGACGACAATACAGATGGTCAAGCGGGCCATCAAGCGATTGAGGACGCGACTCAAGAAAATAGATGCCGATATTGCCGAGGCGTCCGATTTCGATCATTATCGTCGCCAGGGAGAGTTGCTTCAGATTAGCTTCGACCAGCTGAAACGTGGGATGGCTGAAATAGCAGTCAAAGACGTCTATGTCGAAGGGGAGCCATCGGTTGATATTACGCTTAATCCGGCTCTGTCTCCGGCTGAGAATGTCGAGATGTATTTCCGAAGGTATCGCAAGGGGCGTGAAGGGCTTGATATAATGAAGCGTCGGGGGGAGATCAGCACTGCTGAGCTGGGGGCGCTTGAGGAAATGTTCTCGGATCTGGAGAACAACTACGAAGCCGCGTTTGCTCAATATGAGGCGGAGTTATCGGCTCTTCGACCACGGACATCCGAGCGGTCGGATACCGTATCGCCGCGTTTACCGTTCCGCTCTTACACACTATCTACCGGCTTGACCATCTATGTCGGCCGTGATGGCAGTGACAACGACCGAACTACCTTTGAATATGCCCGCCCCTGGGAGATATGGATGCATGTCCAGCAGTGTCCCGGCTCGCATGTGGTAATCAAGGCTCCTAATAAGTCGTTTGAACCGTCGAAAAGGGAAATCGAGGAAGCGGCAGCAATCACCGCCTGGTTCAGCAAGGCCCGTAACAATAGTTCGGTGCCGGTTGCGTATACTTTGCGAAAGTATGTACGCAAACCGCGTAAGGCGAAGCCGGGGCTGGTGATGGTTGAACGCGAGAAATCGATTATGGTGGTTCCGACCAAGCCGAACAAAGATCAATAGCCGTCAAGTGTTTGGGTCAGAAACGAATCCCTACAGACAAGCCGAGGCGAAACTGTGTGGCGTTGATATCGTGGGGAATCCCGAGGAATCTCTTACCCTTTTCAACTATCACGATTTCTTCTCCCGTATCAGGATCAATCTGGATTTCATCCTTGTACCATTCCTGTACTTGAGTGCCCGATGAGGTTAGATAGACAAAATCGCAGTTGGCTTCCACAAACCACTTATGCCTATTGCTGCCGCCCGGATTGAAACGCACGTCCAACTCGCTTATAAACCCCTTGCCCGTTATGCTGGAAACAGCCGTTTTCCCGCGTAGCATGTGATCATCGAAATCTGATGCGAAGACCAGCGTGAAGGCAGTTTTTCCCTGAACTGTAAGCGCGGGAGATGGAGTTAACTCAAGCTGAAGGCCGACATGTGGGAGCTTGTAGGTGACCTGATAAAAGCCCACGATTGTGTCGAGCAATGCTATTTTGAACTGTTCGCCAGTATCCCAATCCAACTGCCATCCATCGAAGCCAATGACGTCCTGCTCAATACGGTGATACCAGATACCGCCAACAATGGCCAGGTCTGTCGATGTCCCCAGTGTAGCTACTGATATTCCCCCCTCCAAAGTCAGCAGTAGCGATTTCATCTCGACATTGGATTCGGTGTAAGAGAACTTTTCGATTACGTAGGTGCGAAGATTCCACCAGTCATGATCGAGCATTTTCCCGCCGGGGTCACCGATATTTGTGTAGGCTCCGATCTCAACCCAGAATGGACGTCCGGATGCGGATTTGTTCTTGAATCCCGCTGTGCCGCCAGCCATCATGCAATCCAGTGGGAATTCGAGTTGGCTTTTCAGGTGCAGGTTATCAGAGCCATCCTCGAAATTCATTTCCATCACATACTCGGTTTTGCCAAACGACATTCCTACGTATGGTTTCACATAGAAGGAAATGACCGGTGAGTAGGTCACTGCTTGCTGGGGTGCAGGGTTATCGCTTGCTTGCCCCAAGAACGGAAAACAAAGGGACAACGTCAGAAACAGTATTGTGAAAAGAACGAAGTTGCTAGTTGTCTGCATGTATTAAGTTCGTCTTATAGTAAATTTCGTCGTGACGCACACCGGTGTTACCGTTAATGAAGATATGGTTCGGATATCCGTAAATGCTGTCATAGGTAATAACAACGTAATCAGCATCGCTCGAAGATTCGATCAGATCAAACAGATCGTCGATTGTTCTGAACCAGATAATTTCGTAGTTTTCCGGTTCCCGGTTTTCTCCAAGATTGACAGCCCCGGCTATCTCATTATCCTCAATCTCCAGTTGCACCCAGCCTTGAAATCCGGCCGGTCCCCAGAAACCAACCTTTTGGTCAATGGTATAGTTGTCGATATCGTTACTCTGCCATGTCGCCCTTGCGGTTTGATTAGGGCTTTCTGTCTGATCAACCGGTCCGAAGGATGTATCCGGTTCTCCGCAGGCCAGCCATATTGTACTCAGAATAGATAAGAAGAGCACAAGAACCGATAGTCTGGACATATGGTGTTCTTCCCATTCATAATGTTCACCATTAACTGATGCAATATAACGAATTGGGTGGTCCGGTCAATACTGAATCGCAGATGTCAGCGCAATTCTAAACGGCGCCCTTTTTCAGCAGGATTGACCAGTAATACGTTTTGTGGATCAAGCGGGCGATGTGAAAGCGGCGGGCGAAAATATCAACTAGCTCATCTTCGGTGAAGTAATTCTTGAGGATGATATGTTCCTCGTCATTATCCAGAAATCGTCGCTTATAGTTGTTGCCGTATTCGTCAACATGATGCGATTCGTTGGTCGGGCCTTCGGCGGGAGGATTGTTGTCGATCAGCCAGATAAGGCCGTTGTTTTTTAGGGGGTGCTGGATTTGTTCCAGGAAGGAGTGATGCTCTTGCCGGGGATGGTGAGAGAACCAGAAACCAACTACAATCAGATCGAACGCGCTGCCGGCAAACGGTAGTTGTTCCAGATCGGAGCGACAAAACATAACCGGGCAATGGTACTTTTTGCCGCGCGCAATGGCAATCATCTCCGGCGAGATGTCACTGGCGACAATCGAAGCTGCTGTTTCGGACACGATACTGGTCCAGTAGCCAGTGCCGCAGGCAATCTCAAGCACTTCTTTTCCGGTCGAGATATCACGAAGAAACGTCGCTTCGTCATCAATCTCCTGCCGACGTTCAGGGGCTTCGCGGTAGTAGATCTGCTCGTACTCCGGGGCGCGCAGGCGGTAGTACATTTCTGTATCTCTGTCACTCATGGTTCTGCTCTATTTCGGTGGCCAATTCGTGACCGAGTTCTGTCGCTTTGTCTAGTGTTTCGCCGTCGTTGCGGACACCGCCCACCGTAACAAAATCAGTCGAGCGATAAGTAACCAGGCCTTTGTTGATTACTTCGGTCCATTTGAAAAATCCGGCTACAACTCGACGAGCGCCTTCGGTCCAGCCGCGTTCGCCTGCTGCCAATATGATCGCTCCTGGCCGCGTCCGGTCAATACGTCGGACGAAAGCATGATCGGTGTTGCGTCCCTCAAAATCAGGAGGACGAAAACAATTACAGCGATCAATGAACGCTTTGGCCTGAGCCGATACGGAATCAAAATATACTGGTGAGCCGAACAACAGGCAGTCACACTCAATCACCGATCTGTAAACATCGACCAGGTCGTCATCGTAGGTGCAGAAATCATTTTCGGGTGCTTTGCCGCATGCCTGACAGGGCACGAAATTAAGGTCGTTCAGTTTGATAAATTCCGTAGACACTTCCAATGATAGACTTAGCTTGGCAGCGACCGTGTCCATGACGTGTTTCAGGAGAAAGTCAGTAGACGAACCTGTAACCGGCGAGCCGGAGATGGCCAGCAGTTTAATCAAGCTCAGTGGCCTCCAATTGCTCAAGAGTTGCGAACAGATCCAGGAGCCGGTCTTCGATTACGGTTTTGCGTTCAGTCGCTGCGTTTAGTTTCTCCCAATCGGAGCGTGGGATATTCTGGCGGATGTCCGCATCAAGCACGGACAGTTCCTTTTCCATATCCTTGATCTTGGACCTGGTGGACAGAATCGCCTTTTTATGTCGCGCTCGGCGTTTGGACTTGTCTTTGAAAGCGAGATAGGCATCTTTGGATTTTGGTGCCTTGGGTTCGGGGGAAGGCTCAGCCTCGGCTGTCTTTTCCCTGAAATATGAATAGTCGCCGTCGTAAATCGTAAGTCGTCCGGCACTTAGATGAAAAATCCGGTCCACTACCCGATCAAGGAAATGACGATCGTGGCTGACAATGAGGCAACTGCCGTCATAGTCGCGGAGTGCTTCCTCGAGCGCTTCGCGGGAATCCAGGTCAAGATGATTGGTAGGCTCATCAAAGATGATGAAATTGGCTGGGTGATATAGCAAACGGGCCAGCGCCAACTTGGTCTTCTCGCCGCCCGAAAGTGTCTTGACCATCTTGAAACAATCTTCACCGGTGAATCCGAATCGAGCAAGGAAAGAACGAATCCTGTTGCCGTCAGCGGTGGGATCAAGATTCCAAATTGTGTCCAGGGACGTAGTATTCGGCTCCAGGTCAGTCAGCTCCTGGTCGAAATAGGCAACGTCAAGGTTATTCCCCAATCGAATCTCGCCCGAAGTCGGAGCCAGAACGCCGGTCAAAGCGTGCAATACAGTGGTTTTGCCAGAGCCGTTACGGCCGATCAGCCCGACCTTGTCTCCACGATAAAGATCAAATGACACGTCACTAACAACGTCGTTGGAACCATAACCGAGCGCTACATTCTGCACTTCAAGAACATGTGCGTATGATCGCCCTGATGATTGCATCCGGATAGCTGGTCCCTGCCCGTCGCTTCGGGGGGGAGGCAACCGCTTGATACGCGACAGATACTTCAGCTTGGATTGGGCTTGTTTCGTTTTCTGCCCGGCCATGTTACGGCGGATATATTCCTCGACGCGCTTGATCTCTTCCTGCTGGTGTTTGTAATGGTGTTCGTGAAGACGTCGGCGTTCTTTGCGCTCGTTTATGTAGCGGTCAAAGTCGCCTTTGTACACATGAAGTCGTCCGAATTGAACTTCCCACACCTGCTGTACGGTATTGGAAAGGAAAGTGCGATCATGAGAAATGACAATGTAGACCTTGTCGGCCTGGGTGAGGTATCCTTCCAGCCAGACAGTCGACTCAATATCCAGATGGTTGGTCGGTTCATCCAGGAGCAGGAGATTACCACGTCCGGCAAGGGCACGAGCCAGACCGGCGCGGTTCTTTTCGCCTCCCGAGAAATTAGCGATACGTTCATGGTGGCGGTCTTTTTCAAACCCGAGACCGTGAAGGATAGTACCAACCTCATGTTCGAAGGTGAATCCACCCAATGTCTCAAACCGGGGTTGTAGATAGCCAAGGCGGTCAAGGCTGGCTTTGTCCTCCGGTTGCCGGGCCAGAAGTTCCTCCAGCGTACGCATTTCACTTCTCATGTCGAGGAGGTCCTGTCGGGCTGAAGCAACGTAGTCAAACAGCGACAGATTCAGGATGTCTGTTTTGTCCTGAGCGATATAGTCGATGACGCAGCTGCGAGAGCGGGTGATACTGCCATCATCTATATCCATGTTGCCGACCAGTATTTCGAACAGGGTCGTTTTGCCGATGCCGTTTTTCCCTACCAGTCCGATGCGGTCGCCGGTCTTGATCGTAAATGAGACTTTGGTCAGGATGACCTGGTCGGAGAACTTCTTTGAGATGTTCTCAGCGGCCAGGAGTGTCATGATTCATCCTCGGGGGGAGTTCCCCGGGCCAACAGCATTTCGCTGATCAAGAGCATTATCGCGAGCCAGAGGAACAGGGGCCACAGCTCCTTGCCGAAGCGAAACTCACCTATAGCGGCTGATAGAGTCTGGTCTTGTTCAAGCAGGCAGTATTTTTGCGCACCAATAGCAGTGGCGAATGACTCCGGATCAGTGGCCGATAGATCGCCTTCGAGGGGATCGATGTTCACTGCGAAGCGGTCGACCTCACGGCCCAGATAGCGTACCTGGTTGATCCCCGGTTGGTCAGTAGGTTGCACTCGAAGAATCAGGCTGGCCTGGTCCTCCTCCGGTGTCAGATAATATAGGAGGTTGTCGGGGGTGATCATTTCAAGTGACGAGGAGGCCGACATGCCCAGCGCAATGGAGCGCACGATGTTGTCTCCCACGAAGAGATCACGGTCGTAACTCGACAGATCGGAGGCGAGGTATTCTGCGATGCGAGACAAGAACGGCACAAACATGGCATGGCCGGTCAGGTCGGAATACCTGGGGCTGAGAGGTCCGGTGAAGGTAAGTACCCGTCCGGAGCCATAGCTGTTTTCCACCAGGGCGGGATGGTTGCCGGAGAATCTGGCCAGAGTGGTGGCATCGTCGGTAGAGTGGACTTGAGGCACCGTATAGAATTTCAGTTCCGGTATTTTGTTGGACTCAAAACCGAAGATCGAAAACACCGGGTGGTTTATATCGACCGAGGCAAGAGAATAGTACCCGGCTCGTGTGACCTGGCTGGCCGCGGCTTTGTCGAACACCAGTCCGGTAGGTTCTGACCATGATTTGTTGAAGAGTCCGGTGTCGGCAACCGAGCCACATGCCACCAGCATCGATTTGCCACGCCTGACGAAGGACCGAGTCCGTTCCACAAAAGTAGGGGAGAGACCGGTCGGGCTGGTGACAAAGATGACATCATAGTCGGCGAGATCTGTTCCACCGAGGTTATCAGGTGCGACCGTTTTTACCGACCAGTGCTGATTGAGCGCTGGCGATGGTGCCAGGGCAAGGGATGTCAATTGGGCGACTTCCCCCTGACCAATAAGCAGGATATTGAACTGCCGGGGAATGTGGAAGCTGAAAAAACGCCGGTTATCGGCGGCATATTTGTCATCCGAAAGTTCTACATACCCACTGTGGAAGCCGCCCCGTGATACTGTTCGAGTGAAGCGGACAACTGTCTCCTGATTGGCCACAGTTTTTACATCGACCTGAGTGACACGGTGGCCGTCCATGAAGAGCGATGCGATAATATCTGAGCGATCACGCGGACTATAGTTCTTGATAGTAACGGTGATGTCGAAATCATGTCCGGGAAGTAGCAGGTGGCTGCCGAGGTCTACGTCGACGATGCCACAATTGTCGTCCTCCTCCAGTGGGATATCCACGAGGTAGACCCGCGCTTGACAATCGTCCAGAATTGTGCTGTCCGGCAGTGAGCAACGTTGACGGTCGCTCAGGAGATACAATTCCCGGTTGAGATTGTCGGCTGTGTTGAGCAGGTCAGCTGCTTCTACAAGGGCGGCTTGAAGGTTGGCCCGACCGTGACCAGGCGTCACTCGTTCCAACCATTCTCTGGCGGTGGCCATTGAGCCAAATCCAGAGAGTGCTTCATAACTACTACTCCCGCCCATGGCAATGAGAGCCACTTCGTCTTTGTCTGCGAATGAATCCAGCAATTGGTTTGCCCGTTTGCGGGATAGTTCGAAAAGGTTGCCGTCGCGGACTTCACGATTCATCGATGCTGAATTGTCAAACAGGATGACGGCAGAGACCGAGGCGTGAGTTCCTATGCTGCCGGACTGGGTGGCGGGACGGGCGAAGGCAAGCACTATGGCCAGCAGGATCAACATGCGAAGAAGCAAGAGAAGAATCTGGCGGATTTTGAGCCGCCGAACCTGTTGCCTTTTCATTGCTTGTAGATGTTTGAGGGATGAAAACTCGACAACCTTCACGCGACGGCGTGAGAACAGGTGTATGATCAGCGGAATCAGGGCCGCCAGACCGGCTATAAGAATCGAGGGGCTGAGAAAGCTAAACACGGTGTTGCTCTATTGCGTATAAGGTTGATCGAGGAATCTCCGCGCTTCCTCCTGATGGTAATGGGCGGCCGCTCCAGCCAGGACAGCTCCATAGAAATCACGGGCAGCTTGACGCTGGCCCAAAATATCATTGGCTTTTCCAAGCCAGAGATTAATCATGCCAATATAGAATGGTCGCGTTTCGGTGAACAAGGCTGCTTCCAGATAGTTCAGTGCATTACCGGCATCTTGCAGGCCCAGCGTTGATATCCCCATCCACAAGTGAGCGGTCGGATTGGCCGCAGAAAGCTGCAATTGTTGTCCGAAAGCATTAAGGCCGTACTGATAGTATTCCTCCGCCTTGGTTCGGTCGGACTCCTGTCCGGAGATGGCCAGTAAATCGGCCAGCATTATCCTCGCTTCAGACTGCGCCTGTGGTTGGGCATGATTGGCAATGACCGCCATGAGATTCATACGCGCTTCCAGTGTATCACCTGTGAGCAAATGATTCAATCCCAGATTGCAACGCAAGAAGTTGTTGGTCGAGTCGAACTCCAGGCCATGTTCAAGATCACGGCGGGCCTCCTCGTAAAGGCCATTCATCATCTTATATCCAGCTAAAGACAGCGTTGAGAGTGATTCATTCGGACGCAAGACAAGCAATGCCTGCTGGGCTTCGGTTGCTCCATAGTAGTCCCCGACAAGAAAGCATGCCTTCTTCAGGACCGTAAGAGCCATCAACGAGTCCCCGGGTGTAGCGGCCATGGTAACCATGCCCTGGGCGTAATCGTTCATGAGGGAATAATCAAACATCGCCTCAGCCCGGTCGACGAATGCTCCGAGCTGGACGAGCGAAAAAGTAGTCGTGTCAACATATGTTAACCACTGTTGCTCCAGACTGTCCACTGATTGTCCATATGCTTTGGTCAACTCCGTGGCTAGATTAAGGTCGTCGGCGTTAATGAATAGTTGGCGGAATCGGTCCAGACCATAGGTATCGATCAGGAACTTCACAAAGGTTGCGCAACTGCGGTCGGCCACGGCTGGCGGGGCCTGTAAGAACGTATAGGTGTCTAGCAGTTCGTCCAAAGGAATCGCCCGACCATCGGCTATCAATTGCTTCATATCAAAGGCTGCTAGCGACAAATAGCCCGCCACACCTTCCGACAGGAAAGGAGGGGCATAACCGAATTGCCGGAGTATTGCTGTCTGTAGAATCAGGAACGGATCGGCCGAATTGACTCCCGGTGCATATAGAGCGAAGCTGGTATTGCGGGTCGGATCGATCACCTGTCCGAATCTCATGTCCCAGATTACCGAATTAAGGGGGCAAGGACACAAAAACAGTTTGTGTTTGCCCGGCAGGTTGAGGCCGAAGATATTTTTAAATTGTCGGTATTCAAACTCCATCATTCCCTTGACCGTTTCCCAGTAGAAATCTCCTAACGAATTGGGGATGAAGTAGATGTCCAAATGGGCCGTTGGATTGAATTTGAATGTTCCTTTTATCCCGTGATCGAACTCACACCGATTGGGGTCGATATCCACTCTCTCTAGAGGAGTCAGGACCAGTGAGTAGCGCCCGTCGTTCTTGCCGATGATGTCATTGATCTTAGCAGGTAGTCCGTATTCAACAGTGAAGTTTCGTGAATATGTACGTGCCGACGAACCCAATGTGACCAGGTGAACGGCAAAAGTACAACGACTGCTGTCGATTGCACTCAATTGGATGTCGGTCGAAGAAGTCAGCAGGAATCCAGACGCTGTGATATCCCTGGCGAGATTTATGGTGTCGGTCAGCAGGAGATGTTGCTCCCCCAGGCTGTCGGACTGGTATACGGCGATGGCAAACTTTACACCGTCCGTCGCTCCGGCTGAACCGATCAGCGAAAGCGCGAGAATAAAAGAAACAATCAGCAATCTTGTCATAGTCTATTATACCTACGGAATTGAGGGAAGGCTCACTATTTGATTTCCTGTGCAACCAGTCGGCCATCTACCAATATGGGCAGGACCGGCATCGAGTCGGTCGCGGTAGCGATAGCAACGTCTTTTCCGAATCCATCCGAAGTCAGACGTCGACCGTGTTCACCATGACTGACGGTCTTGTCCAGGGCTGACTGGTTGGTTCGGCATAGTAGCAGGGCAAGCGAACCGGCATCGTTTAGTTGCACCTTTGTTTTGTGGTTCGCACTCAGAATGTGGATCAGCATCCCAGCGCACAGAGTGTCCTCGATTGAAAACCCGCCGTCGTTACCGGCGCACACAATCAACAGGTCGCGTTTTTCGTGGGCGATATGTGCGGCTACCGAAGAGACATTGACGATTCCGCCACACAATACCAAAGCTGCTTTCTGGGCTTTACCGAAAATCGCGGTTCCATTAGTAGTGGTCATGACGACATATTTGCCGCCCACTGCTTCGGTCGTAAACTCGCTGGGGGAATTGCCAAGCTGGAAGTTCTCAATTCGTTGATTGTTGCGTTCACCGGCCAGAACTGCCATGTCGGCACCGATCCTGGTCCACATCTCTGCAGCCTCTCCGGGTCCGGCCGTGGGGATCACACCGCGAGCGCCAGCCATCAGGGCGGCACAGGTAGAAGTGGACGACCGAAGGACATCGATTACAACCACGCTTTTGTTGTCAACTGCCGCTTGTTCAAACGGGAACGGGGTTAGATAGAGGTCTACTTTCATAGTCTATCGGCTCACTTGTGCGAAGTGTTCTTGTAGAACGGTGGTTTTACGACAACCGCAGGGGCGGTCTTGTTGCGGATCGCAATTGACACAGTTGAACCCGACTTGGCTTTTCGGCGAAGGACATACCCTAGAGCAATCGGTTTCTGCAGGCTGGGGGAGAACGTCCCTGATGTTACATTGCCGATAACTTCGTCACCATCAAGAATATCATATCCCGGACGCGGAATAGCCTTTCCCTCCAGCTCCAGGCAAACCAGACGGCGTTTCGGCTTTTCTTCTTTCTGACGGACCAGAACATCGTGGCCGATGAAGTCTTTATCAAGCCTGACTATCCATGACAGACCAGCCTCGATTGGTGTCGTTGTCTCATCAATGTCGTTGCCATAGAGTGCCATCTTCATTTCCAGGCGCAGGGTGTCGCGTGCTCCCAGCCCAATGTGTGCCATGTCATATTTACTACCGGCCTCTACAACAGCCTTCCAGACGGAATCGGCATATTGGGGGGCGATGTAGATTTCAAAGCCATCCTCACCAGTGTAGCCGGTGCGTGAGAACATCATCGTTTCACCCGCCACAGGTGCCTCGACCCAGGTATAGTAAGGCATGTTGGCAAGGTCATGATCGGTGATCAGGCTCATCACGAGTTCTGCTTTCGGACCCTGGATAGCCAGCAGGCTCGTATAAGGCGATCGATCTATCAACTCGGTATCAGCTGTCAGGTTGGAGCGCAACCAATCGAAATCTTTCTCGATGTTGGCGCCATTCACTACGAGCATATAGCTGGCCGGCAGGCGATAGATAAGCAGATCGTCGACGATCCCTCCCGAAGGCAACGTCATACAGTTATACTGAATCTGACCTACCTCAAGGACAGCCACATCATTGGTCGTCACCTTCTGGAGAAAATCAAGCGACCGGGGGCCGGAGACCTCAAATTCACCCATGTGAGAGAGATCAAACAGGCCGACGTTATTCCGCACGGCCAGGTGCTCGGCCGTAATGCCCTGGTACTGAATCGGCAATCGGTATCCGGCAAAGTCAACCATCTTCGCGCCCGCGGCGATATGCTGATCGTGAAACGCTGTCTTGACAATTTCTTCCGACATAACGGGTTGTTCACCTGAGGGATCGGGTTACTTAATTTATTGCAGGGAAATAACCAGTGTAGTACGGAATTGTCAATGTCTATGTTGGGCAGCTGTTGCGGCAGGCACTTGCGCCTGCCGCAACGAGCATATCAGAATACGAGTCCACCTCTGATCTGGAAATTAAAGCCACCGGTATTGCCGAAGTCTCCAAGGGTGGGATCCGGGTCGTAAATGAAGTCGAAGGTTGTTCTGGCTCCAAGAATGAATGGTCCGCTGAGGAGGTAATCTACTCCGACCGCCATGTTGCCGGACAGGCCGAAGTCTCTCTGCTCGTAGAGCCACTTGAACTGAATCTCACGGAAATTGAGTCCCACTCCCAATTGACTGTATAGATTAAGACGCTCGTTTTCTAAGAGCGAAAAAGTCACCGTAGGAACGACGTAAATGTTGCGGTATTTCAACGGAATGTCGCCTTTATCCAGTTCCAGATATCCACCGTATGCTCCCACAGAGAGACGCCCACTTATCCGTATTTCTGCACCTCCCGCAACGCTGAGCGCGTCGCCGTAAATGCTGCGCATCTTACCCCGGGCGGGAGTGAAAAAGCCACCCTGCACCCAGACCTTGTAGTTACTCTCACGCTGATCAGCTATTGCCTCGGAAGACACCGTTGCCGGAATCAGTCCTATAGAGACAATCAACAGGCATATTGCAAGAACCAGCACTCGGGAAACTCCGTGGTTGGTTAGTCTGCGTGAATCCTTCATGATCCCAGCCCTCCCAGAAGATCGACCTGGCGTGCTGTCAGATCGGCCGCCTCAAGTTCATAGATGTAGAGTCCAACATCGACCGGTTTACCATCCTTGTTTGTACCATCCCACGCAATCTGAATCTGGCCAGCAGAGGTAGTGCCCTGCCAGGAGCGAATCGTGTAGCCGGTAACATTGAGTACGCTAAGAGTGTATGATCCCGGGGCGGGCATACTAAACCCGATCAAGATGTTGTTGGTCTCTGTCTGCGAAGTAACCTTAAGGTTAAGCCCCTCATCATACTCAGCCAGAGGGTCACTTCCTGTAGGACCGGTGTCGTGCTCAGAGCAACCGACCACCAGAAGGGCCAGCAATGTCAATAGTAAGACTAGTATTTTCATAGAGTCAGAACCTTCCATGTTTTGCTCATGTTTGTCGCATAGTAAGTTTACTTTGATGCACTGTCAAGAGCGTGGGGGTGTCTTCTGCCAGATGTACTGTGGGCGGCAGACGCCCCCGTCCGTCCTATTTCGTCAATGGCGGCCGGTGGTCCTCTTTTTTGTTGGACCCAGCGGACTGCAAGGTTAGCGTTTGTAATGTATGTGGATTGTAGGAACCGAAGGGAGCCTGTGGAGAGCCTATTGAGTCTGGCGTTGCTATGAACCTGATTATTCTCACAGAAGCTGACAGCAGGGGAGAGTTTTCCTACCATCTGACCGACGGACGAGCAGAACACATTCGAGTTATCTTACGCAGTCAGCCCGGAGACAGTGTCGAGGTGGGCCTCCTCGACGGCCCGCAAGGGACAGCAATTATCGAAAAGGTCACTGATAATGAAGTGGTGCTGCGGTGTGGACAATTGGCGCAAGTACCTGATCCATCGCCGATAGTTGACCTGATCTGTGCTCTGCCGCGACCGCAGACTCTCAAAAAAGTGCTACTAACTTCGGCGACGATGGCTGTGCGGCGGATACATCTGATTCGGGCCAATAGGGTCGAAAAAAGCTATTTCCATTCCCCTTTGCTTCAGCCGGAAAACTACACGCCGTTTCTTATTGAGGGACTTAGTCAGGGCAAACACACCCGACTGCCGGAGGTTACTATTCATGATCGCTTCAAGCCGTTCTTTCTGGACAAGCTTCCCGAACTTCAGAGAGAAGAGAAGAACACTTTGTGTTTATCCGATCCCTCAGCCGAAAGCTGTTTCTCAGACGTGTACGACAGAAAAACCACCTCGGTGGGCGTGGCGATTGGGCCGGAGGGAGGTTGGGTTCCGTTTGAAATTGACCTGATGAAAGACCATGGCTTTCAGCCCTTCTCGCTTGGCCGCTGGGTACTTCGTGTCGAGACGGCCGTCGCAGGCGTGCTGAGTCAGTTGGAAATGGTGAGGATGATGGGGTAACAGCATTAGTAGGTCAGGACCCTTGTGTTCTCCGACCCCCTAATTCGTAAGGTGTTGTGTACGTATATATTACGTCATAACGTGTTATGCCGGACTAATTTAGTCATTTTTATTTGGTTTTGTTTGTTTGTGTCTGGTTTTATCTGTTTTTGCCACCCGTGGGCACAGATTGGGCACAAAAGAGAGCGACCACTCCTCGATGTGAGAAGTGGCCGCTGGCTCATCGTAGTATCTGATCGTTCTCTACGGACACGCCACCGGTGGTGGACCGCCAGTGAACAAATACGCTACCAGATAAGTTAGGTCGGCTATATTGATCTCGTCATTGCCGTCTATATCACTTTCATCTATACACGACGGCTCTGCCCCACCTGTGAATAAGTACGCTACGAGATATGTCAGGTCAGCAATGTTGATTTCATCGGGCAATATGTAGTCGACATTGCCGCGTATGCCGTCGCCGTTGCAGCAGGAAGGTGGGGCTGTAGTTACATTAATAATACTAAATGAATCGAGAAGGGCAGCTTGGACGGTTGCACCATCAATTGATTGTATAGTGTGGCCGGAGATTGCAGGATAGAAATGAACCTCGTAGAATACAGTATCAGGATTAGATCTTTCTCCTGTTTTCCAGATGAGATCAAACCAGT
The DNA here is from genome assembly GCA_019038695.1 of Candidatus Zixiibacteriota bacterium. NCBI lineage: Bacteria > Pseudomonadati > Candidatus Zixiibacteriota > Candidatus Zixiibacteriota bacterium. The sequence continues at coordinate 46,043 of JAHOYZ010000003.1, read as the reverse complement.
CAATGCTACCCCCCAGCATATCAAGAAGCATTGCGGCCCCGGCTCCATAGTATAGCTGGCCTTCAAAACAGAGCGTTATGTCTGCGCCCATAATCCATTCGGCCGTTGTAGGGCCAGCACTACAGTAGTACGTTGCGAATATGCTGTCGGCACCTATTGGTGCGAAGTTAGCGCTAAAACCAATACTGTCTGGGTGGAATTCGACACTCAGGACACCCAGTGATTGACCGGGAGTGTCATTCACTGTTCCGGAAAATGAGTGCTGGAGATACGATCCGACAGGCATTTCGTGAGAGTTTATGTCTCCTGTTCTTATTGATAAGTAATCGGTCTCGCCAGCCTCGATGGATACACCATCATCACCACTGGAGCCGATATTATCAATAGTAAGCATGCCATCGCTTGCTTCAAAAGTAGCCGAACCAAGAGCACAATAGACACTATTAAACATGGCTATACCTTCATAGGGAATGGCTGCCATTGGTGTCTCAGTCAGTGATATCTGAATATCTGAGATGAAGTCATACTGATAAGTTGAGTCGTCTGGATAGATGATGACTAAATCAGCCACTACAGGACTATGTGCGGCGATAGTAGCCTCCATCTTCGCTCCTGTCGTTCCAGGGCCACCTCCACTTTCTCTGCCCGCCCAGGTTATGCCGCCTGCTTTTGCTGCTTTGATTAGAGCATCTCGTGTAGCAGCATCATGAGCAGCCTTTCGTGCCCGAGCAGCAGCCTCACCGCTTGTCCTTACTGCCGCGGCGTCAGCTCGTGGAGTCATTGTCCCAGCATCAATCCACTTGTACCGGAACGCTTCTCCGGTCAGACCAGACGCTCCATCCACATAGAGTCCTTCATTTACTACTGCCACGGTGAATGAGGGTGATCCGCAGAATACGAAATCCGGAATGACTGCAGTCTCGTCAACAACTGCAACTTCATCCACGGTTGTAAGAGGTTGGTTTGGTATTCCATCAATCTGACCAATGATGTCATAGTGAATAATGTCGCCATCTTGAGGTGGAGTGTCAAAATAACTCTCAAACACCACTCCGGTTACCTCACCAAGATCAATTTCTACACCAGCTTCACCCGGATCTCCATTGTCGAAAATAATCAACTCACCATTTACAGTATCCAGGCAACTTGAGCCATAGGAAGTGTGTTCCAGGCCAAAAATCTCAACCGTTTGCGGGGGCCGTGCCAAAGCAGGGTCGCAACAAGTAGGTACCGGATAACCGCCGTACGGATCGAAAATCGACGTATCCTGTGTTGTGATAAACTCTACTATAAGTATCAGATCCAGTGAGTCTACAAGGCAGTCGCCGTTAAGATCCACATGATATAGCGGAGCCGTTAGACTGGCGCAGTTAATGAGAACATTTGACAACTCCACAGCATCCGCAAGCTCGAAGGGAGTACCATTTCCGTTGGCATCGCCGTCGGCGTAGCAGGTATCGGGCATAACGATATTCCAGCAGTACGGGCCTTCCCAGTCGGGGATAACCGTACCGGTTGGTGTTACCCACAGCCAGGTATTGGATGGCGGAAACCATGTCGAATCGATGCAAATCGTTCTACCGACCTCGGAGGAGTTGATCTGAGTTTCGATCGAGAACAGCTCCAGGCCAGTAAGGCCGTTAGGAACGCCTGCACCTGTCGCCACGGCGATGATGCCAATAGTGTCGTCGCTTGTCCCATTGACACTGAATTCATTGACAGAAGCTTGGAAATCGAAATAAGTTGCTACACTACTGCCGATCGTGGTTGTCGGTGTTTGCCAGACGGCACCGTCGGGCGAGTAGATACGGATACCGTTGGAGATTCCAATCACATTCTCACCGGTGTTGTTATCCATCTTGCCCTCAATAGTCAAAGGCGTGTTGGCCGGGATGTAGTTCGTTTCCGCACCCGGGATATCGATATAGAATCTAGCCTCGCCTCCGGAAGCCGCCAGCAACATCGCTGTCACAGCTAACATTGTAACTGCCAATAGATTTTTCATCACCTGTTTCCTTTGTGGTTTTGCTCTTTTTGTGATGTTCCTTTGAGCCTTCCCTGAAAGTGCAATGTATCCATGAGATTTTTTCCATACTCACGTTCCTTTTATTGTATGTCGTGATTTTCCGAGTTGATTATCTTTCACCACTTCTGAACTCACAAATCGAATTTCTCATATATAGCGGACACAACCGAATAAGGTCTAACACCTGCTGGATACCCAATCGTGGAGAAGGGCAGAGAGTTGAAGACTACGGTGCATGTTACCAGAGAGGATAACCCCACAATCGCACTCCTGCAAAATGCATTCATCATCACTTCCAGCTCTGGCATTGTAGTTCACAAAGAGATCCGCTGATCTATTCCCCTGTTCCCCGATCCCTCTCCATAGATCGTTAGCTCGAATCATGTTATAGACAAATCCTAACATCGTCTCGTAGGAATATCAGTATGTTTTCGTGGTGTCATGCCGTGTGGTTGTAGGATCGCCCTGAAGTATAATGGACCACTTGGTACATGTCAAGTGAAAAATGGCGTATTGTTAAGGGACAGGGGGACTCAGCTGGAGGTTCACGTTCGTACCGTTGATCCAAATAGCCTCGTAGAATCAGGACCCTTGCGGTCCTGACAATAGTGTCAGGTTGGCAAGCAACCGAAACCTACCGGGGGATGGCGGAACCGCTAAGGGGGTTCCGCCCTACTAAGAACTTGAAAGACGGTATTTACTAAGAACAGGCTATGCCTGCTAGATCACATTTGTCTCGTTGACGAGGGTGCCAACCGCGAAACGGTCTGGGGCCAGGGCTGTGATGTCCACCGATGGTTGCTTACCCGAAAGAATCTCCGCCGTTACCAATCCTGCTGCGGGGGCTTGCATGAATCCATGACCGGAGAAACCAGTACAATGGAAGACGCCTTTTATTCCCCCGTCGTAACCAATGATGGCATGATGGTCAGGGGTGATTTCGTACAGTCCCGCCCACTGGTTGGCAACTTCAGCTGTCTCTAACTGCGGGATTCTGTCCAGAGCCTTTTCAAGGATCGTGTCGGTATAGTCGGGGTCGATGGAAATATCAAATGACGGCTGAACCGAGGAGTCGGCCCATCCCAGAAGCATTCCCTGTGATTCCTTATGGCAGTAAAGACCCGATTTGACATCGACGACCATTGGGAAATCGGGTTTTATAAAATCAAGTGCTCCAGTGGTCACGATCTGTCTTTTGACAGGTTGAACGGCGACCTTGGATCCCAACATGTCGCCGATCAATCCCCCTTGTGGTCCGGCACAGTTGATAATCATTGGCGTACTGATGTTGCCCTTTGGGGTCGAAAGACCGGTGATTTTGCCGCCTTCGATGGCAATAGCGGTAACTTCAGCTTCAAGTTCGATATCAACGCCCATGTCACGCGCGGCGTGTTCGTAGCCGGAAAGAAACTCGTGAGGATCGCCGAGGCCGTCATCGGGGGAGAAAGTGGCCAGTTGGATGCCTTCGAGACTGATGTGCGGTGCGCGGGCAGCAATATCGTCCGGTTTGAGAAGCTCGACGTTGAATCCGAGCGACTTCTGTAACTCATATTGATTGGTGAACTGGCTGACAGCATCGTCCTCTTCAAGGAGAAACATATAGCCCACCTGGTCAAACAGTGCATCATGTCCGGTGTCTTCTTTGAAGCGGCAAAAGAGTTTCTCCGAAAGCATGGACATTTCGACATTCACTTTTGTCGAGAATTGAGCACGTATCCCTCCGGCAGCTTTTGATGTTGCTCCCGATCCAAGGAATGATTCTTTCTCCAGGACGACTATCTGACCATATTTTGCTTTAGCCAGGTAGAACGCCACCGACAAACCAATAATCCCACCGCCGATAATGACGGCATCAGCCTTTTTGCGCATGAAAACAACCTCGCTGCCTAAAACCCAACTAAGATGAACTTATCACAAGGAAGGTACATTCTGGGAGAATAATGTCAAGTCCCTGACGGCGGTTTGATCCAGGAAGGAATTAGATGCAGCCGCGTCCAAATACCTCTTGCCAAATAATGGAAATGGAATACATTCGTCATACTATGCGCGTGCCCAATCTCGACAAAGTGCTCCGTCAACTACAACCGTCCGGTACGACTGTTCTGATCATACTGGCGGTTTTTGTAGGTTTGGCTACAGCTTTTGGAGCGATCGGTTTTGTAATGCTCATCAGGTATTTTAATGATCTATTTTTTGGGCTTACCGATCAGATTCTCACGGAAGGTTTGGGCGAGTGGGACATCAAGTGGTGGTTGCCTTTGATCCCAATGCTGGGCGGATTATTAGTTGGGCCAATTGTCTACAAGTTTGCCAGTGAGGCTAAGGGGCATGGTGTTCCCGAAGTTATGAACGCCGTGGCACGTATGGGCGGTATTATTCGGCCCCGGGTCGCGGCGGCCAAGACGGTAGCCTCAGCGATCTGTATAGGTTCGGGTGGATCGGCGGGTCGTGAGGGACCGATTGTTCAGATTGGTTCTGCGATTGGCTCGACGGTCGGGCAGATGTTTCGGATGTCTGGTGATCGAGTTCGAATTCTCGTCGGTTGTGGTGCGGCGGCTGGAATTTCCTCAGTCTTTAATGCTCCTATCGCTGGAGTCATATTCTCACTTGAGATAATTCTGGGCGACTTCGCGATCAGCACTTTTTCTCCAGTAATTCTCTCATCGGTAGTGGCGTCGGTTGTCACGCGATCATTTATGGGCGATCATCCAGCTTTTGAAGTCCCGGCGTATTCTCTGGTTTCGGCCTGGGAAGTGCCCCTATATGTGGTAATGGGTCTTCTTTTGGGAGCTACCGGTATGGGCTTCACACGGGTTCTTAGTTTCTTCGAAGATGTATTTGACAGACTCAAGATGTCACCGATGCTCAAACCGGCCCTGGGGGGATTGTTGTTGGGCGGGATCGCGATGTTCTACCCGCAGGTTTTGGCGGACGGATATGAGACAATCAAGTTGACCCTGCACGGTCAGATTGGTATCGGGCTGTTGGTAGTGCTCATCTTCATGAAGCTGATGGCGACTTGTTTGACGCTGGGGTCGGGCAACTCAGGGGGGATATTCGCGCCGTCCCTGTTCATGGGAGCTGTAGTCGGGGGAGCGTTTGGTGTGTTGGTTCATTCACAGTTCCCCGACATCACCGCCAGTCCGGGTGCCTATGCTTTGGTTGGCATGGCCGGTATGGTGGCGGCCACAACACATGCGCCTATCACCGCCTTGTTGATTATCTTTGAGATGACATCCGACTATCGAATAATTCTACCGCTGATGGTGACCGTTGTTTTCTCCGCTTTGGTGGCCAGGCGGCTGTATCCGTACTCAATCTACACGGTCAAACTCATTCGTCGCGGTATTGATATTCGAGGAGGTCGTGATATCAATGTTTTGCGATCACACAAGGTGATTGAGATCATGGATAAGTCTTTTGAAACCATCTCAGCCTCGGCTACCCTCCAGCAGATATTCGCTCGCGTTGAGACGAGTGGCGATTCGTATTTCATTGTCGTTGATCGACAGGACCTTATTCGCGGAGTTATCTCATTTCAGGATTTGCGATCACTGTTGAGCCAGCATACGCTCGACAATCTGGTTATTGCCAACGACCTCGTGAAGGAGGATACGGTGGTGTTGAATCATGATGATGACCTGGAGAAAGCCTTTGACATGTTTGGTGTGCAGGATTTCAAGATGATTCCGGTTATTAACCAGAAAGAAGGCTGCAAGGTTATCGGTGTTCTGCGTCGGGACGACCTGATTGAGTACTACAACAAGATGCTCCTCGAAACGTTGCGACGTTAACTCTCAACTCCAGAGTAGAGCATTGCGTCCATAACCGTTTATCACTGTAAACTGCGTACAATCGGGTATCCCAAAGAGCGTCGGTTTTGAGAAAGCCCTTGACTTGTCCGGTTGTTTCTTACTCTTTGTGTTTCGAAGCGTAAGTGCTTTTTGGGCTGTGAATTACGGTCTATTTCGACCAGCCTTCGAGTGACTGTCGTGGTTGGTTCCAGCAAGCGGTTTGTGAATCCGAGGCTGAAGTGAGAGCCGGAAACTATGGATGTTACCAATACGTACAACAAATAAAGTACAAACATAGGAGGTATGGACAATATGAAATTGTCCGATCGCGAACAGAGTGGAGTGATCGTTCTGGAACCTAAGGGCAAGATTATGGGCGGTCCGGATGCAACCTTATTGCACGACAAGCTTCATGAGATCATCGAAGCCGGGAAGAAGAAAGTTGTAATCGATTTATCCCGGGTCGATTGGATGAACTCTACCGGTTTGGGTATTCTGATCTCCAGCTATACTACCCTGCGTAACAGTGAGGGAGAACTGAAACTCGCCAATGTTACTGACAAGATTCAGTCGTTGTTGGTTATCACCAAGCTGGTTACGGTTTTCGATGCTCATGATAGTGTAGAGGACGCCATCTCGTCGTTTGAGTAATCAACGAGAGGTTGCGACCACTGGCAAAGAAATCGTTATGGCGGTCTGATCCTGTCAGGCTTGCCTTTTCCCTGGAGACTGATACAACATGGACAATCCTGTAATTACCGGGAACAAGATCACAATTCCACCCAATCTGGAGTATCTCGCCGACGTTGATTCCTTCGTTGAAGGTCTTCTACGTGGTTTCGAGGCCGAGGAGTCGATCGTTGCCGACGTGGCCATATCGGTCTCGGAACTGGTCAATAACGCCGTGATACACGGGCAGAAGGCAGCACCTGATGAGGCGGTTGTTGTTGAGGTTGAGTGTAATAACGGTGAAGTAAAAATCACGGTATCCGATTGTGGTGGGGGATTCGATCCCGACCAACTAGCTGATCCTCTGGCTGATGAAAACCTCATGAAGGAAGTCGGTCGGGGGCTATTTATCGTGAAGTCATTGATGGACAAAGTGGATATCAATGTATCGGGCAATGGAACTACGGTTGCAATTACAAAGACAATTAAGTGACCTTTGAGGTAGAGAACATTTCCTTGAGATGAATGCTGATCTGATTAGATCTGTTTCGTTCACGCTGACCGGTGGATTCCTGGTCTTTCTGGCCCTCACCGTGGTGCGTGACAATTTAGCCAACCGGCTCAACCGTGTTACCGGTGCGATGTTGTTTTTCGCCGGACTTGGTCCGTTGTCTCTGGCCCTTGGTATTGTAGTCAGTCAGTCTGCTGAAGCTTCCCTTGGTTTTCGCGATTCCACCCTTTTCAATCTTCAGTATGTTTGGGAGTTTTTCTTCCCGTTCCTCGTGCTGTTTTCGATGATCTTCCCTGAGGATAGATTCAAGGATTTTCAACGTACTCGCCTGCCCTATCTACTCTTTATGCCGGCGGTGTTGCACCTGCTGCTCATGCTTTTCTATGGCCAATTGGCTGGATTACTTGGCTCCTTGAAGATTGACCCCGATGCCGGCGGATTCTCGCGGATTATTTTGGTCCCGATGCAACATCTGTTCTCGTTGATTCTGTTGGTAATCAGTTTTATCAGAACCTACCATACGACTATCTTTGGGTGGCTCAGCGTAGCGTACGTACTGATAGCGATCTACTGTATGGAGTCGGGCCGGCGTCTTGTGACCAACCCACGTTTGCTAACCCAGACTCGTATCGTGTTTCGAGGTATGTGGTCTGGCCTGGGTATATTCGTCCTGTCCTTCGCAGGCAATCTGATACTCCCCGATTTATTCACCGAGGGTGTCACCTCTGCTATGCTGGTGTTTGCTAGCGCAATCGGAGTTGGCATGATTGTCTATGCCACGGTCCGATACCAATTTCTTGATGTTCGCCTGCGTTTTCGACAATCGTTTGTGTATACCATTACGTCCGCCCTGCTGGTCGGGATTTACATTGTTCTGGTGATGCAATCGAAAAGCCTCCTTCAGCCGATTTTCGGAGCTCAGACGGAGATCGTCAGCTATGCTCTCATTATTCTGATTTTACTTTGTTTTCAGCCCATCAACAGCGGGATGGATACCTTTATTCGCTCCGTATTTATGCGGACCCGTACAGATCATCAAAGCGCTATAGAGCGTTTTTCTCGACAGGTGATTTCGCTTTTTGATCCTCTCAAACTACGTCAGATCATCGAAGAAACACTTAAGACATCTCTTCTGGTGGAGAGAGTCTACTTCGTATTGTATGATGACGAGATTGAGGAATACGCCATTCTCCGCAGTGACGACTTCTCCCGGCGTGTGGCGATCGACCGCGATGACCTTCTTCTGCGCGGAATCAATATGCTGGAGTCGCCGACCTATCTACATTCTCTGGCTGATTATATGGAGGATTCCAAGTTAGCGGGGATGCTCAAGGAGCACGATGTTCGACTAATTCTACCAATGAAGGATGCCGAGCACATGCTGGGCTTTCTCGCCCTTAGCGGTAAGGTCGCAGGGTACAAGTACTCGGGGGACGATTTTAACCTGCTTGGAGTATTGTCTAATCAGATGGTGACCGCGCTGACCAACGCGCGGCTTTATGTCGAATCGCTGGAGCGGGCTCGATTGCAGGAAGAAGTCTCCATGGCGCGACAGATTCAACTTGATCTTTTGCCATCCCATCCTCCAGCACTGGACACCGTTGCTATTTCGGTACACTCGACACCCTCACGTACAGTGGGGGGAGATTTCTATGATTTCATTCCCATTGATGATCGCCGTTTGGGTATTGTCATCGCTGATGCTTCGGGCAAGGGTATGCCCGCAGCACTGATGATTGCTCAGATTCAGGCTATCATCCACAGCGAAGTCAACAACGGCAGTCGCATTGCAACTATGTTTGGCAATATGAACGAGCAGCTAGCGGCGGCAACATCGCCCGAAAAATACGTTACCATTTTTTATGGTGAACTGGACATCGTTCGTGGTGAACTGGCTTACTGTAACGGTGGGCACAACTACCCAATATTGGCTCGGGCTGACGGACAGATCGAACTGTTGAAAGTTGGTGGTCCTCTGGTGGGAGCTTTGCCACAGATGGAGTATACATCAAGTTCGATTCGCATGGAGTCTGACGATGTGCTATTCATGTTCACTGATGGTCTATCTGAGGCGATGGATGAAGATGAACAGGAGTACGGGGAAAATCGAATTCGCGAATGGGTATCCTCGCGGCGTGATGATTGCGCTCAGGGTATTATGGATTACATTCTCGAAGATGTGCGAAACTTTGACCCAATATTTCCACCACGCGATGACACCACTGTTATTTCTATGAAACTTAATAACAAGGTTCGTTTCGATGGATGACCAGCACCAGGCATTTGATGCAGACAAACTACTTGCCCGAAAGAATAATCACTGTGGTTATGCGTTCTGTCCTTTGTGCTCCGCGGTACTGGAGGAGAAGGACATTGACGGCCGGATGCGGATGGCCTGTACTGGACCCGAATGTGGTTTCATTTTCTATCAGAACCCGGTACCAGCCGCCGGGGCTTTTATTGTTGAAAACGATCAGATTCTACTCGTCAAGCGAGCTCATCCCCCACGGATAGGGTGGTGGTGCTTCCCGGCCGGATTCATGGAATGGGGCGAGCACCCGCGCGATACGGTGGTTCGGGAAGTGAAAGAAGAAACCGGGCTTGATATTGATCTGGGGCCGTTTTTTGAAGTATACTGTGGCGATGACGATCCCCGAACCAATGCTATCCTGTTGCTGTACCTGGCCGATGTGGTCGGGGGCGAACTGCAGGCAGCCGATGATGCTCTTGAAGTACGTTTCTTTAGCTTCGACGAGCTTCCGGACAAAATAGCTTTCGAATCTCACATCCAGGCCCTGGCTGACTATAACACGCGTTTTCGCCAACAGCCATAATGTCTTCAGTATTTGGAAAAAGAATATTCCGGCTGCTGTTGGTTTTCGCTCTTGTCCCTTCGGTTCTCCTGACCGTAACAGGTTATTACATAGCCACTGAGACGGCTGAGATGACATCGGCGGCGACCAGCGATCATTTCCTGAACTTAGTCGACTACTTTGAGCGCCAGACGACTACTCTCATTGGTACTGATATTGATGTGCTGATTGATGACAGCTCTGCTTCGACTTCATTTGTAAACTTCGTTTTGTTGACAAGATCGGGAACATGTATCCAGATTGCGGGAGATAGCCTGCTTGCACCTGATGTTATCGCCCAGGTATCAGAGGCTGTCAATCGCAGACCTGATGGCTTTGTTGAGGTGGACAGTCTGGTATTACAGTATTCAAGCCGAGAGATTAGTGACTCGGAGGTGATCCTTGCTGGTGTTGTATATGGGCAAGAGTATTCAGCCATGATGGACTCGTATCGTTCTGATCGTATTCGTCAACTATCAAGAGAGCGATTGTTTGGTCGTTATCTTGGGTTCCTGGCGTTGTTGTTTGCTGGCCTGGTACTGGTGGCGGCAGGTTTGGCCTACTATTTGTCACGTCGTGTTTCGGAGAGTCTTTCGCGACCGGTGGCTCAGTTGGCTCTCGCTTCCGAAGCGATTGCTGGTGGAGATTTTAATCAGAAGGTTACCACTCATGCGACAGGTGAGTTAAGGACGTTAGTGGAGAGTTTCAATCACATGGCCGCTCAACTGGAAACGACAACGGCTCAACTGGCCCAGAGCGAGCGCGTGGCCGCGTGGCGCCATGTGGCTCGTCGATTTGCCCATGAGTTGAAAAATCCGTTGCAGCCGATCATGATTTCCCTGTATCAAATTGAGAAGGCGTTGAGTGACAAGTCAGCATATGATGCTGTGAAAGAACCTCTGGGGGCGGTTGCGGACGACATCAAGCATCTGACCCGTCTGGCGGAACGGTTCTCCGCACTTGCCAAACTACCTCCACCGAAAATCGAGGAGACCGACCTGGTAGAGTTGTTGCGATCCGTGACAGAACTGTACCGCGAGCAACTAACGGAGTATGATCTTGAACTCGAATTACCCGCTCCCCCAGTGCACGTAGAGCTTGACCCCACTTACTTTCGGGAAGCTTTGCACAACCTGCTCAAGAATGCGAGGGAGGCTACTCCGGTTGGGGGCAGAATAGAATTGTGCCTTCGTGAGGAGGACGACCTGGTTCGGGTTGTTGTCCGCGATTATGGTTGCGGTATGACAGAGAATGTTAAGGGGACGGCGCGTATCCCATATTTTACTACCAAATCAACCGGTAGCGGTTTGGGGTTGGCTATAGTAGAACGAACCGTAAGTGAATTATCCGGGTGCCTTGATATTACATCAATGCCTGAGGAAGGCACTGTCGTGACGATGACAATTCCGAAGACTCAAGGGGGACTTGATGTCTGAGCGTGTCCTCATTATTGATGACGAGCCTGGTATCACCCGGTCGTTTTCATCGCTACTTGGCGACGAGGGATATCTTACAGTTTGTGCTGGAAGCGGTGACAAAGGAATAGCAGCACTACGCAAGCAACGGTTTGATCTTGTGCTTCTGGACCTCAATATGTCGGGAATGTCCGGGCTGGATTTTCTGCGGGCTCTATCTGACATTCCAGTATCTCCTGCGGTTCTGGTCGTCTCAGGTCAATCGGACATCCCGACTGCTCTGGAGGCGATCAAGCTCGGAGCTGTTGACTATTTGGAGAAGCCGGCACCACCTGAGAAACTTCTCGCCAGTGTACGATCAGCCTTGTTGTTGGCCACGGCCAATCGACAACGGATGATTCTGGTGGGGGAGATGGAATCGGAATCGCAGATTATTGGCCATTCACCGACAGTGGAGAAACTTCTAACAGCTGTAACTAAGGCCGCTCCAACTGACGCAGGTATTCTTGTCACTGGCGAAAACGGAACCGGCAAAGAATTGGTTGCTATGCGTCTTTTTCTCCAGAGTCATCGATGTGACCAGCCCTTTATTAAAGTCAACTGTCCTGGCATACCAACAACCCTGTTTGAATCCGAGCTGTTTGGCCATACGAAAGGTGCCTTCACAGGGGCGGTCAAGGACCATCCGGGTAAGTTCATTCTGGCCGATGGCGGGACATTGTTTCTGGATGAGATTGGTGACCTGCCAATAGAATGCCAGGCGAAACTACTGCGCGTAATTGAGACGGGGGAGGTAGAACGGTTAGGGGAGACCGAGGCGCGCCTGGTGGATGTGCGTCTAGTTTGTGCCACTAACCGTGATTTGAAAAGCTTGATCTCCGAAGGCCGATTCCGCGAGGACTTGTTCTATCGCATCTCAGTTGTTACTATCGAAGTACCGCCGTTGCGAAGTCGCCGTGAGGACATTCCTCTGCTTACCGGTGAGTTTCTGCGTCGGTTTGATCCAGGGGGTAGCTGCCGTTTGTCACCTGAGGCGATGGCATACCTGACGACGCTTGACTATCCAGGCAATATCAGACAGCTAAAGAACATGATTGAACGGCTGACGATATTCCATCGTGACCGAACCGTTACAGTTGACGATCTTCTTGACATGGTGTCGAGTGCCGAGGAGGATGTGTCGATGTCTCTGGCGGATCGTCTGACCGGTTACGAAAAACAGCTGCTCTCTGCGATGCTGGTCGAGACGAAAGGGAATATATCGGAAGCCGCTCGTAGGCTGGGTATGGACCGTGCCAATCTATCGCGGAAAATTAAGGAATTTGGATTGAAGAAACCGTGAACTGATCTTGTGCATGAGTGTGTCAATACCACACGAATAAATCTCTCGGAGGTCAGCTAACAGGTGACAGAGAGCGGTTTCGCCGTTTGGCACGCGATTTGATATGTAGATTGGGAAAACGGAGGAAGATATGATTTTGGTTAGCTCAAAGAGATTTGTTGGTATCGCGATAGTGGGGTTGCTTCTGGTTTCTTCATTATTCGCATCGGAAAAACAGTACAGGAAGTACAACTCGCAAACCGAATACGAAGAATATTTCACGGTTGGCTATGATCGAGAGACCATAACGATCAAAGTGGTTGAGGGTGATACTGAGACGCGGCATGTTTTCAGTCGCAGCGATGTGACAATTGAGCCGGAGTCCATTGTTCTCGACGAATCAGTGGTCTTTGAGCGTGACGGTCTGCTGGTCAATGGTCGGACCTATCCCTATGATCTAATTTCCGATGCAAGGATTTTGGCGGGAGACGAAGTCACCACTATTTCTTTCATGAAGCGAGCTGATGGATCGAATCGATCTGCCCGTGTGCGAGGCGGAAACCTGATCTCTTTTGATCAGACGCTGGTGGTTGATGAAGAACAGTTTGTGCGCGGGTTACTATTTTCGGTTAAGGGTGATATTGAGGTCTATGGTGAGGTTAACAAGGATATCATCACCCTCTTTGGTAATACGTATGTAGGCCCAGGGGCAGTGGCACGTGGAGATATTGCTACAGTGACGGGTCGTATTGATGTTGCGGGCGATGCTTCGGTCTATGGGGAACTGTTCTCCGGCTCTGATCGGCGTAGCTCACGAGTTCATCGCTTCCGCCAGAAAAGCAAGTCAGCCTCGCTTTCTGCTACCTTAACCTATAACCGTGTCGATGGTGCCCTGCCTTCTTGTCGTGCTGGATTTGAGGACCTTGATTCGCTGCTCCCCTCGGTTTGGGTGGAAGGTGGCTACGCGTTTGAATCGAAACACTGGCGATACGGCCTTGGTCTCGAACAAACTCTATGGCGGGATCGTCCCCTGATAGTTGGCGGAGAGTTCTACCGACGGCTGGCGTCTGAAGATGATTGGATTATTGAGAAAGGCGAAAATACGATTTTCGCACTATTAGTCACCGAGGATTTTCGCGACTACTACGAGGCCGAAGGGGGAACGGCCTACCTACACTTCAAACCGTTTGAGACAGTTACGTTCGATGCCAGGTATCGCTCTGAGGAAACGAACTGGCTGGATGCTCAGCCACATCTGTGGTCGCTATTTGGCGGCGACAAACTGTTCAGATCAAATTTTAGTTCAATTGGTGGTGATCTCCGTACTCAGGCTATCAGCGAGATTGACACCACGACCAATGCTTCATTGGGGATTGGTTTGGAATGGAATACGCTTGATGCCGACCGACCGTACGCTCATTCGGGATGGCGCCTCAACGGAAATATCGAGTGGGCTCACCCGGACATCGGTTCCGATTTCGACTATCGTCGCTTCGTTGTGTCGGCTAGGAGGTATCAGGAAGTTCACCGTCGGGCGATGATTCTTGTACGCGGTATGTTCGGCAATGCTTGTGGTACTCTACCGGTTTATAAGCAGTTCTATCTTGGCGGGCTTGGGACATTGCGAGGATACGACTACAAGGAGTTATCGGGTAACCGTTTCTGGATGGTTAATGCCGAATACCGGATCGACTTCCCACGCTCGGACCTGGGCGCTTCGATTCTTTGGGATATTGGCCGGATTACCGACAATTCCGGGTTTGAGGATGAGAACGAAGTGCGCAATTCGGTTGGTATTGCGCTCATGCTTGGTGATCAAACCCGCATCAGTTTATCCAAGCGGCTTGATCGCTCGTTTGACAACGAGCCTCGCATCCACGGGCGGTTTGACTATCGGTTCTAAATGAGAGTACTCATATTGCAGCTTGCAAGATACCGGAGAAGATGGGCTGCTATCAGCCTGCTGGTGGTCCTGTGTATAGCGAGGCCGGCCTTTGCCGGTGATGCCATTGATGCCGACATCTATCGCAACAACGGTTTTCTAATGGTCTGGATCGATCTTTCCGGCCAGATATCATCGGAGCGTGTCAAGTTGTTGAAAGAAGGTGTCGATCTGGCCTTGGAGTGCCGGGTCGATCTCTTGCGCTCGCGCCGTCTCTGGGGCACGGTCAGGACTGGTCGAGCCAGTACGGCCATAGTCATAGGTTATCACTTATTGGCTGAAGAATATTCTTTGAGATATTCTGGATCCACCGGGGACGATCAGGAACGCCGTTTTATTGCTCTGGCCGGACTACACCAATTTCTTGCTGATTCGATTGTGGTGACTCTGGCGTCGATCGACAGTTTGGAAAATGATCGCCGCTACCACGTGGAGCTTGCACTTAGTTATATCTCCTTGACATCTCTAAACTTAGGCTCCGCAAGCGGATCGTCCGAGACGCCGGTGAAGTTTCTTTTTCGACATTTTCTGTCACTCACTGGTTATGGTCGCGAGCAATCCGTGGTGTCATCCGAACCCTTCCGCCTGACCGATATTCCCTCCGGCCGATAAGAAGATAATATCGAGAGCCGGTGTCTCTCGGTCACTTTAGAGTGTAAATCGCTGGCGGATTCTTCCGATACAACATGAGAAGAGTGAATCTGTCAGGGAGTTACGCTATTGGATCAGGTCCAACGGCAACCCGGATGAGACAATGAAAAACAGGACCCTAACATGACCGATCGCCAGGCAGAGCAGACTGGCCCGATAGATATTCTGGCCGAGTTGGAGGCCAGGCTTGATGAGGTCACTGAGACTAATCCACGAATAGATACTGTGGATGTTGAGTCGCCGCGCGATACAGCTGATCTCCGGGCGATGCTCGAAGTTTCCCTGGCTATCAACTCGTCTTTGGTGCTGGATGACGTTCTGCAAATTGTCATGACCAAGGCGATCGAACTGATGCGGGCTGAGCGCGGCTTGATCATGTTGCTTGATGAAGACGACGAACTACAGATTCGGTCGGCATACAATCTTTGCCAGGACGAAATGATGGATGAAGATTTCAGAATTTCGACATCCATCACTTCCGAAGTTGCCTCATCAGGAAACTCGGTCTATACCTCCGACGCTTTATCCGACGAACGATTTGCCAAACAGCGCTCTGTTGTCGAACTGCACCTGAGATCAATCATGTGCGTACCCCTGAAGGTCAAAGAGAAGGTTATTGGCGTCATATACCTGGACAACTCCAGCGAGACGCGCATGTTCCTCAAATCGGATCTCTTCTTGTTCGAATTGTATGCGCAGATGGTTTCCAACGCTTTGCACAATGCGGGTCTTTACCAATCTTTGCTGGATACCCAGCAGTATAGTGAGAAGGTTATTGAGACAGCACCGTTCGGTACTGTAGTAGTTGATTCGAGAGGTAGAATAATCACTATCAATTCGGTGGCCCTTGAGATTCTTGACTTCAACAAGGACGCTGTGGCAGAGGTTGATGATTCCGGTCGTCGCGTTCGATTTGTTGATCTTCTTGATGACGATGAACGTGGTCGTTGGCAACACATGGTAAATACCGCCAGTACCACCCGTGAAGAATTCTCCGATGACCGGTATTTCCATAATACGGGCTACCTTGAGAAAGCACTATCTATCAAGATAGTACCGATTTCAAATCTACCCAATGACGGCGACGGGGTGATTATCGCGATTGAGGATATCACCGAGAAAGTGCTCATGGAGAAGTACGTAATTCTCTCCGAGAAACTCGTTGCCAAAGGGGAGATGGCGGCTTCCATAGCACATGAGTTGAACAACTATCTGGCCATCGCCTCCAACAACGCGGAACTACTAATTATCAATGTTGATCGTGACAATCTGGACAAGGCCAAGTTCAATGCCAAAGCAGTCACTGAGAATGTACACAAGGTCAAACGCTTCGTCGATAACTTGATGGATTTCTCACGACCACAGTCAGAGTTCATCAACTACGATATTCGCCATCTGATTGAGGATCTGCTGTTCTCCCTGCGAGTGCAGCCGCGTTTTAAAAGAACCAATTTCTCCATCGACTTCGATTCGGAATCGCCCAATATCGAAATGGATGTTGGCCAGATTCAACAGGTTCTGATGAACCTGCTGAACAACGCCGCCGATGCCATCGAGGAACGCATTGTCAACTCCGGGGACGATACCGCCAAGTTCGAGCGTAAGTTGTCTATTGTCACTTCATATGACAAGGAGAGTGAGAAACTCACAATCAAGGTGTCCGATAACGGCCTCGGAATGACGGAGGATACTCTTTCCAAGGTTTTCAGTCTTCACTTCACAACCAAGAAGGGGGGGCATGGTCTCGGACTAGCCAACTGTAAGAAGATCATCGAGCAACATCATGGTGAGCTACTGTGTGAATCCACACTTGGAGAGGGTACCACATTCACTGTCACCATCCCCCGGATACATTCTACGACCGCAAAGAAAACCCAATGAGTCCCCCGGCAGCGTTTCCGCCTGGCTTCACTTTTCAGAAAGAGTTGGGCAGGGGAGGCACGGCTACAGTTGTTTTGGCTCGCTGTCACGAGAGCAATCGTGATATTGCGCTCAAACTTCCGCTTATAACACAGGAAGAGTCTTTCAAGATTCTCGCGCGACGCGAGGCGCACCTGATCGGCGGCTTACGCTACCCCGGATTAGTAAGAGTCCATAATGTCTCATTGGATGAGATGCCCTATGTTGCGCTTGAACCGTGTCGGGGTCCAACGCTCGATTTGATCGGTCGGGTTGAGCCATTGACCATTGCTATGAATGTCATTAGCGCGATGGCCATCAATCTGGAGTTCCTGAGACTGAAGGGGATCATTCACGGCGATTTCAAACCACATAATGTGTTTCTTCCCTCTGACTGGCAGTGTAGCTTGAAGGACGGCAGAGGGTATGTCAAGTTATCCGATTTCTCGCTTGGTCAGCTAACCGATGAATCCAACTCCGTTCGTGCCGGCCTCGGGACAATTGGCTACCTTGCGCCCGAGACGATAACAGCACAGCGCACTTCTCACCGTTCCGATCTGTTCGCGCTCGGTGTGACTGCCTATCAGGTCCTCACTGGTGAGCATCCTTTCATGACACAGAGCAGCGATCCGGTCGAGGTTAACAGTAGATGTTGCGAGGAGAACCCGGTTCCGGTTGAAAAGTTGCGACCTGACCTGACCGCCGAGATAAGTAGTCTTATCAATTGTCTTCTGGCCAAGGATGAGAATGTCCGTCTGTCGTCCGCTTGGGAAGTTTGTTGCAAGCTACAGGAGGCAGGAGCTGACTATCCATTCAGACAAAAACTGAAAGCCGTTCACTTGATCCATGGCGAGAAAACTTACGCGGCTGCTGTCGCCCGGATATTGAATCTCAACGACCACCAGCGAGAGCGTCTCGATTTTCTAACATCCCGGTCATTAGTTGATCTGCGTTTGATTCTGGCAGATAACCAGCGAAGTGGGAATCTGATTTATGACAACCAGAGGTTCATCTTTCCTGGTGGTATCCGCTGGCCTGCCTGGATGCGACGGCGATCATTGCAGGTCTTCTCAAGCAGTCCACTTTCTAAGCAGCGGCAGTTAGTCAAAGTTGCCATCGCTGGCAGCGTTCACAATGGCCGCACACTTGAGCTGATCGGTCCTGATGAACTTCTTCCCGGCGATGAACCAACCTTACAACTTCTGCGGCAATTTTTGTCTCCGGCCTCATGGCGTTTTTACTCACATAAGTATGGCCTGAGAGCGGAATCAGAAGAGGAGTATGCGTTGGCAGCGCGTCTGTACACGCAGGCAGGCAATCTCGAAAAGGCCGAACTCACAGCATTTCAGGCTGCCACGAAGTTTCACGATCAACATTTGAGCAGTGAGGCGCTTGCTCTTCTGAAACATGTACTGGCCTACGCCGATCTTATCAATGAATCCTATGCTGCCAGACGATTGCTAATGCTTCAGGGGGACATTCTAAAGGAAACGGGCGAAACGGAAGAAGCGTTATCGGTCTACAATACGATTCTGAGTCTGTACGATAATCGTCCACCTGACAAGTTGCTAGGCGAGACGCACAAAGATATTGGTGATCTCTACAAGACGATGCAGAAGTTTGAACAAGGTTTGACTTCTCTGCGCAGTGCACTGGATATTTATCAGGCTCTGAATGATGAATTGGAAGTCTCTCGAACACTTAACAATATTGGTAACATCTACTGGGTCGGCAATGAACTCGTTTCGGCTCTTGACCATTATCGAGCTGCCCTTAAAATTCAGCGACGGCTTGGAGCCGAGGTCGAAATCGCCTCGACCCTGAGCAATATCGGTTCTATTTATGCAATTCAGGGTCGTCTTGAGCGAGGCATCCGCATTTTGCATTTATCGCTGCAACTCAAGAAGGCAATCGGTAATACCGGAGAGATTGCCCGATCACTCAACAACCTGGGCTACTGCTACCATGTGAGCGGACAGTCGGGTCGCGCCGTCGATTGTCTCACCGAATCGCTGGAACTGAATCGACGTATCGGCTCCAGGAAAGAGATTCTTTTCAATCTGGAAAACCTAACGGCAGTCATGATTATGGCCGGTCAGCTCCGGGAGTCACTCGTTTACCTGAGAGATGGGCTGTCCCTGGCAGCCAGTGTCGGCGACAATCCTCATCTGGCAGCATTTCAGCTGAGCATGGCTACCGTTCTCAGGCGCATGGGACAGCTTGGCGAGGCGGCTGCGAGTTTGTCGGCTGTTGAAAAGTCTATTGAGGGAATTGATAGTGATGCCCTGATCATTCAACTTGGTATAGGCAGGGCTGCTCTGCGTGCCGCTACAGGGGATTCGGATAGCGCCATCAAGTGCGCCCGTGAGGCTTTGGATCAGGCGGCAAAGATAAAGATCAAACCGGAGCAGCTGAACGCGTTGCTTGTGCTGATCAGAGTATCGGGTGATGACCAGCTGGTAAGAGATGCCCTCAGTTTGGCTGATGAGCTTTCTCTGGAACGGGAGAAAACGTTGATCATGTTTGGTCGTCTGGAGTGGCTACTGTGTAATAGTGGAGCAGCGCGGGTTGATGATCTTGTAGCGGAACTTATACCCCGGCTTGAGTCAATCTCGGATGATATTGAACTGGCCGGAATGTACAACTCGATTGCCGAGTATTACCTGAACAAACATAAGACAATCGATGCCGAAAAGATGCTCGAGCGTGCTATGAAGTTAGCTAATGCTTCCAACTTGGTCTCTGAGAAAACTCGTACTTTGACACTACTCGGAAGATTACGCTACTCGCAGAACGAATACGAACAATGTTATGCCAATCTCAAGAATGCCCTGGGGTTGTGTCGTCAGATTGCGGACAGCTTGACCAACGAGCAGGACCGCTGCGTCTACCAGAGACAGCAATCGATCCAAACCCTGGTAGCTGAAGTCAATAGACTCAATCAACGAATGGGCCAGCGAGAACGAACTCTCTGATATGGTGGAGGGGACATCCAGGGGTTCAAATCACCTCACAAAAAAAAGGGGCAGACCTTGCGGTCTGCCCACGAATCAGCTAGTCGTGGAGACTAACTCACGGACCAATGCGGAACTGGCCACCCTGGCTCAGTCCGATCGGTGCGATACGTGCCTCCAGGATCTCCACTGAGAGCTCGTAGTTGTTCATACATTCACCTCCTTAAGACACAAGTACAAAACAGGTCCCCGATCCATCGAGAACCATTTTCCTTTGGTCTCACTGACTCAGTATAACGGGGGATGAAATTCTGTCAAGCGGAATGTGAAGACATGGTCATATTCGATTCGTTACGCAGAAAATGCACAGTGCGAACGTAGAAAAAACGGAAAACATTTCCAGAATACGGAAGATGTTACCACCAAGACCAAAACTCGACGCGAACGAACGATTTGATCTTGCGAGAAGTCAACTCAGCCACCGAACGCTGTGCGATTCCGATTTTGGCGAACCCGGTCATTCCTTTCTGAAGTGAACCGTCTTCGTTGGCGACTTCTATGGAGACAGGGAACCAGGCTTGTTGGTTGTGAAGGTTTGCTGTGCGGGGAATGTGTACAACGGTGCCGTCATAAGTTCGATCGGGATAGGTACGCATTTTTAACTCGACGCTCTGACCGGTTTCAATGAGGTTGAGGTCGAAATCCGATACCGGCAACTGTACAATCACCTGTTTCGAATTGAGCACTGTCAGGATACAATCTCCTCCAGTACCGACGACAACTTCACCGGCGAACGGCGCCATGATAGATTGAGCTTCTTCCTGCTCCCTGAGGAATTTCACTTTCGCTTCTTGCTTGTCAATTTCGGCCTGGATGACGGCTTCTTCTTCACGCTTGGGCGGCGAAGTCAACAATTGCAGTCGTGCCTTACGGTTGGCCAACTCTGCCAGGGCGATATCCACTTCCGATACCGCCGTCTCATAATCCTCTCTGGTGGCCAGGTTCTTTTCCACCAGATCGGTGGTTCGTGCGAGATTCCGGGTGAGACGTTCCATACCAACTCGGGCTGCTTCCACCTGAGTCTGGGCTTCGTCAATCTCTTCCTGTTTGGGTGGGGATTGGAGCAGGGCAAGTTGGCTTTTGAATTTGTCTAACTCGGCAATGTTTCCAATGATCTCTTTTGTCACTTGATTGGAAACAAGAATGGCCAGAGCATCACTTGATTCGACGATCTCACCGTCCTTCACGAGAGGTATCAGGTCAAGGGTGGCCATCTCGTTGGAAGTCATCTGCAGGTAGCCGGTCTTAGTTTCGGGATTGATTCCACGATGCTGACTGCGACTTTCCAATAGTCCGAACTCGTTTAGCAGAAGCGTGAATTCCTTGATCGGTTGAATTGAGATTTCACCAGATACCCGATGAGGAAATGAGATACCAAACAGACCATAGCCCAGACTGGCCAGGGCCAGTAACCAGACCAGGAGACGAAGACGGTTTTTGAACGTTTGCTTCATGTAGCCAAGGTGTTTAATGGTTCCATAGAACAGTGCAACCAGTCCCGATCTCATCACGCTCACGAGGACTACGGCCAAGACAAGTAATCCCCAACCTCCCAATTTGGCAAGTAAGAACTGGGCGACAATGACCAGCAGGTACAAGAGCAGGAAAGTCGAGTAAGCCACCGCCAGTATTGCATAGTTCAGATAGATTCGTCTCTGGCGAGCGGTAGTCTCAAGAGTCGGGATTGGCCAGCCGAGGATTACACGTTTTCCAACATTGCCCAGATAGGCGAACGATTTTCGGCGGAGATTGGGGATATCGACCCAATCCGACAGGAGGTAATAGCCGTCGAGTTTGATAAGCGGGTTGAAATTGAACAGCATCGTAACCCAGCATACAACGGCAACAAGGCGGGCCACTTCGTTAGGAAAGCTGCCAGGCACGGTAATGCGCCAGAAGATAACTGCCAGGGCCAGCAACAGTAATTGCATAGCTGGCCCGGCCCAGGTGACCGCGAGGCGATGAGATCTATTGGGGAAGAGCCAGGCGTCAGACAGGTCCGAGTAGAAACAAGGCTGGAAGTACAGTAACAGGAATCCTATTTCACGTACCTCTCCTCCGAAATATCTACAGATCACAGCGTGAGCAAACTCATGAATTGAGACAATTACAAATAGTCCCAGGATCACCATCGCCAGTGAACTGACATTGAATATTTCGCCCAGATCGATATAGAAATAGACTGAGTTGGCCAGCAGCAAACCCAGTCCGAGGGTGAGAATAACAGCCGCCAGGGCAGCTCCGAATCGATTATGAAAGGGGCTGTATAACCTGGTAAGTCCATCGAGAAAACGGCCGGGATTGAAAGCCTTAATCTTAATGAAGAGAAACCGGGACAATTTTCCTTCCCCTCGAGCGGCGTCATAACTGACTCGCGAAACGGCCTGTTCGGCACGGCCGTCATCAAGGAAAAACAATTTCCCCAGTACCTGAACGAATTGACCGACAGCGTCGGCCGTGAGGTTGGCTCCGAATTTGTCATTGAATTTACGGGCAATATCTGTGTAGGCGGTCGCTCCATCCAACTGGTTGATCAACCAGTACTCAGGCTGACGAAGACGAAAGTAGCTGCCGGTAATCGGATCCTTGATGTTGTATACAACAGCACCATCGATTTCAGCAGGTACCGCAATCAGATCAGATCGAATTTTTGCTGGACGTGTCACACCTCAATTTATGGTGGACACAAGGGCGTGGCAAGGTTGCAGTGAGGGGGCTCCGTTAGGCGGTTCAAGTTCCCTGGTGTAAAGTGTGACTCCACTCCAGCATCGCATCGTGCGTCTCCCACAGTGTCACACTGTCGGCAACGATATCCTCAATCGAGTAATGTCTGATGTCGAGAAGGAACTCTACCAGAAGCCCCGCTTCGTAATGAACGCGATCCCAACCATACTCGCCGCCCCAGGGGTGATTGTCGTTCAGGACTGCGATTCGGTGAGGTAGAGTGGCCAGGCTGTCTTTGCGGATATTGCCGATATTGGCGACGTATTCGGGGAAGCCCTCCTGTTTCCAATGAGGCAATCGCCTCCACATACTTCTGCCAATCCGGTCTATCATGTATTGGTGACCGACCTCGTGGGCCATGGTGTGGGCTGGATCCCCTTCAAAGATGCTGAACTTTGGAAGTCCTCCTGATCGGCTTGCCAAAGCGCTGACTCGGGTTTCGCAAACGAATGAATTGCCCAATACCGACAGGTTGAATCCCTGGGCCAGAGGAGTTACCAATGCCAATCGAGCCAGAACGTTGTAGGCGGTTTGGTTGCGAATGTAGTACACGCGGTCAGAACGATTCGGATCGTAATACCCACTCGCCCGCAAGCGTTGCTCAACCTCCTCCGCTAAAAGTTCAATTGTTGTGTCGTGAATCCCATCGTAATACAATGTAATCGTTCCCGACTGGACACTGTTGGTAGCAATCAATTGCGGAAAGGCCAGCACGGTTACCTGCAGACAAAACAAGAAGAATAGTGCCAGCACTAACCATAGGGACCAACGGCCGATTTTGTGAAGAATAGTCTTTTTCATACTTATAGTCACATCCACAAGGCTTATTCAGAGTCTCTTGTGTAACCAAAGATACGATTGAAGACGGGTTTGGTTTCGTCAACAGGTGAATCCTGTAACCTGAATAATTTTCCTTGCGCTAAACCTCAATCGTCTTAACTTGGGAAATGGACGCTGTATGTCATAGACGAACGCACATCAATCGAGACTATCATCATGTTGCGGCATTGTCCTCGGTGGAATGCCTGGGAATTGTGATATTGTTTACAGGCTATCGGTTACTCCGTAGGTATAACTGAGACAGGCACAAACACATTCGGTATCGTACGTTATGAGTAGACATAGATTTATACATAATTCAACTCGCCCCACTCGATCAGTTGGCTTTGGGACGGCAGAAGCATTGTCTGTGTTGGTTTCCGTGCTTATGGTCCTCATTTGCGTTCAGGGTTGTGGGACTAATTTCTCCGGTAGGTACCGCTTCACATGCTCCCAGCTTGAAGAACGGAATTATCAGGGAGAACGTCCTGTTGAGCCAGGAATGTTGGATGTTGCGCATTCTCAGCCAACTCCACAGAGAATTGTTGTTGAGTCTCTTTCACCCGGCAACACCGATATTGTGACCGGGAATTCTGACCTGCAGTCACCGGCCCCGGAGTTGCACAATGATACTGCTGATGGGAGAGATGAAATATCCACTCTGCCTTTTCCATCTCCCATTATTGACAGGACTACATCTGAGCGTGCATTCGAGATTCTCAATGGATTGTTGCACATAGGGGAGGAGTTTCTTCGCACCAATTCGTTTTTCAGGTTCATCATTACTACTCTCGTTAGGGGTTTGGAAGAGTACTTCCCTGAATTGTGTGATGAAATTATGGAGTGGCTGGAGTATGATGCCAGAGATCGCCATTATTCTCTCCACCATGAGGGATTGCAGCGAGTTGCCAGTTTGTTTCCCGGAGCACCGTTGTTGGCGGCATCAATTACAACTGAGTATCGTCGAGTTGCTACTCCTGCTGCCGTTGTCAACGATGTCTATGAATCAGGTTCACACCTGAAGGGATATGATAGCGTCTACTAAGACCGCTATGTGATTCTTCTCAAGGCATAAACAAATGCGACGATAATAGTGGTATGCGAAAGAGACCACACACAAGACTGATTCCCGTGTGGCTGAAGCTGCTGTTATGTGTGGCCGCAGTAGTGTTGCTGTTTGGTCAGGGGTGTGACAGGAGCGAGGCTGAGGACATCCAGCAGGCCACATTTGGATTTCTGCGACAGGTTCTGGATGAAAGGCGTGCTATGATCATGGATCATATGTCTGAACTGCACCAGATTGCAGAGTCGGCCCTTGTAGATACTGTTATACAAAATACGTTCCGCATTATGCTGAATCCGTCTCATCAGTTTGCCGATCCGTCCTATTCTGCAGAGCTTGTACTCCATCTTGATATGCGATTCGTTACGGTCTATGGCGATTTTTATGATATGCTCTTCGTAGATTCCACTGGGTACGTTTTTCATAGCATTCGACAAGAATCTGATTTTCACACCCGGCTTGGAGAGGATGGGCAGGCTACCCTTCTGTCTGAGAGTTTGCGGTCTGGCCTGCGCACGACTTTTGTGGACTTCGAGAAATATAGGCCTTCCAAAGAACCGGCAGCATTTCACATAGTTGCAGTTGAGGAGAATGGAGTTGTGTCCGGCTGGATTGTCTTTCAGCATGCTATCAATCGAATCAACTCGATCCTGATGGATCGGGCTGGAATGGGTCGGACTGGAGAAGTCTACCTGGTCAACAGCCATGATATCATGCTGACCGATTCTCGCTTCATCAAGGAGAGAACGATGATGGAACTTCATCTTGACACGGAAGCTACCCAGAACGCACGTAACCGTGGTAGGGGCAACAAGCTCATAATGGACTACAGGAGTCGACCCGTATACAGCGTTCACGAACAGTTTAGTTTTCTTGGTGTCCCCTGGATCATTGTAGCCGAGGTTGATGAGGGGGAGGTTATTACCGCCCATTTCCGCAGACAGCTAGAGGATCTTAGCCCGAAGATCAAAGCCTACTTGAAACATGAGCCACATGTCAGCAGCGTGAGGAGATATGTTCCCAGGAGTGATGTTAAGGTCGATATGAACGAGTATGGTTCCATCCGCGCCGAAGGAACTATCTCTACAGTTGGCGTATCGACGTGTACAGCAATTACGATTTCGCTTCCGGGTCAGTTTTCGTACATGGCTCATATTTCACCAACCGACGACACCTACACAAAACCACTGGCTCGGTCATTTCTGGGGGATAGTCGAACCGATGTGTTGCAATCTCTCCTTGAAAGAGTTCTTGCTTATGAAATCTACCCATATGAACTGATTTGTCTGGAGGTTTCTATCGTTGCGACCTCTGATAAGAGCCTGATCAGTATTCTCACTCGTTTGATCGAATACGACATACAATTGTCCCAGGTGAAGATTATGTACAATCCGGCAGCGTTGTACGCAAATGTCTATGTTGAGTCGGTACAGGGCCTTACTACAGTAGAGTGGCATTTCGATGAGAGCACAGCTTCATCTATCGAGACTTCAGAGTCTGCTGTCGATTTAGGCCGGATTGTCAGCAACCTTATTCACAACAGAGTACGACAGGCATCTTAAGTGACAACCGATAAATGCTTCTCCAGAAATCACCTATCTCTTACTACGATGGCGCGAATCTTTGCGAGGGGGACGTCGTTTGGAACTACTCCGGGGTGGCCTTCCTCGGGTACTACTCGTTTTTGTTACCGGTACTACTGGCTGAGGCTGTTCAGCGTGGAGGATGTCCTGGTAATAATCATCAAGCAACATGGCTAGCAGTTGTGAGGAATCCTCGCCCTGTCCCAGCAATTGAGCCAGGGGAACAAAGCGTTGCATTCTTTCACGCTTGAGTCCGTCGCGATCTCTCAGACGAGCCTCAAGCAGGGCAATAATGCGTTGAGATACGATCGCTTGTACATCGGCATCGGTTGGAATGGGGCGCTCAATCATGCTGATACCGAACCGTTTGGCAATGCGCAGGATGTCAGTCTGTTCCATGCCGGCCACCAGCGATATTGCTGCTCCTGCCGCCCCGGCTCGACCTGTGCGGCCAGCGCGATGGACATAGGCCTCTGGATCTTCTGGCGGTTCATACTGAAAAACATGCGATAACTCCTGAATATCAATGCCCCTTGCCGCTACATCAGTAGCTACCAGGAAGCGTAGTTTGCCTTTTTTCACGCGGTCGAGAACGCTCTCCCGTGCCCGTTGGGTAAGATCGGCACTCAGTTCATCCGCATCGTAACCAAATCGCTTGAGCACCACTGCCACATAGTGAACCATAGCTTTGGTATTGCAGAAAATCAGGGCAGAGGAAGGGTTTTCCATTTCAATGATCCGCACCAGGCAACGATCTTTCTCCATAGCCGGAACAATGTAGAAGGAGTGTTCCGTGTCGGTGACATGAACATGATCGCGACTCAGACTCAGGAACTCAGGCTTGTTCAGGAACTGTCCGGCCAGTCTCAATACATGAGGCGGAAATGTGGCCGAGAACATATAACCATTGATTCTCAATCGCGGAAGGAACGTCTGGACTTGTTTCATATCCGGGTAGAAACCCATTGAGAGCATGCGGTCAGCTTCGTCGAAAACGAGAATACTCAGGGCTTCGAGGGTCAGATTACGACGTATCAGATGGTCCAGGATTCGTCCCGGAGTACCCACTACCAGATGAACACCTTTTTCAAAAGCATCAAGTTGGGGGCCATAGCCTACGCCACCATAGACCGCAACTGAGCGGATTCCAGAATCTTTTCCAAGCATGTCCACTTCGTTCGCCACCTGGCGTGCAAGCTCGCGGGTTGGGACCAGGATCAGCGCCTGGCAACTGGCCAGGGAAGCATCAATTCTCTCCAGAATTGGGAGTACGAACGCGCCCGTCTTGCCGCTCCCGGTTCGCGCCTGAACCATCAGGTCCCGGCGGGCCATGATGTAGGGGATTGTTCTGGCTTGCACCGGCATCAGTTCGGCCCATCCGGCACGTGTGCAGGCTGCTTGCGAGGTCGGTGGTAGTTGGAGGAATGTGATCTCCGGTAGAGCGTTGTCTGGTTCCAGGATGTCTTTATCGTCTTGCTGACCGTTTTCCGTCATTGCTGTCCTCGGTTTGATTAATCCGAACTGTAATTCTAATTCGCAGCCGCGCTGCAGATTCCTGAACATACACCTTCACTATGGTTTTGTACAAGCATTAAGTTCAGGATAGCAGTGAGCCTGGGGGAGAATCGAAACAGTTTGCCGCCTCTACCTTATAATAACAAGTTTACCTATCTGCACTTCGCCGTTGTGTCTTTCCACCGTCCAGTAATAGAGGCCGGAGACTACTATCTGCCCATTACGGGTAATCATGTCCCAGGAATCATGAGGAGCGTTGGGATCGGATGAATCCATATTATGATCTATCTCTTTGATGAGATCACCGTCCAGAGTGAAGATACGAATAACACACCGGGCCGGCAGATTGGCAAAGTGGATAACTCGTACGCGATCATCCCCTCGATCGTCTATCCGCCCCTCAAATCCCATTTCCCGATAATCGACATCGAGACGATACGGGTTGGGGTAGACCAGGACGCTGCCATCAGATGTCCCCGCCAGATAGCCGTGGGGGCGGGGATACACGCTTTGAGCGCCGAGGGAAACCGACGATTCGAGTGATATCAGGCCGGATTCCGGCGAACCGAAATCAAAAGCGGTGACATTCACCCAGTAAGCCACAGTGGGCAGAAGATTGTCGATCACATATTCGTATTCGTAGTACTTGAGATACCCATCCTCAGTCAGTTCCTCCGCTTGGGCAGAGTCGGGATTGGTCGAGGTGGGGAAGGGTTGGTCGGGGTAGAGTTTGCGAATGGAACCCGGCAGCCCAAACTCGGAAGCGTTATAATCCTGCGGCTCGAAATATACTAGAGTAGTCGGTTCGGAGGGTGGTGAATATGGCGATGTGCGCGAGTGGTTCATGGGAATGAGTTCAGGGTCGCCATACAATTCACGTAGCTCTGCGAGGGTAAGAGGAATTCCCGTTAGCATCCAGGTCCGCTTCGTCTGGTTGTACACATAACGGTTGTAGTCATCTCGGTCCCAGGATGCTACCAGACTGAAGCTCTCCTCACGTTCATCTCTTCCGATGTATAAGCGATAGCCTTCAAAATCGGTTAGATGCAGAAACACATCCTCCTCAGTCTCCGATCGGGTTCCGTTGAAGCGGATACGAATAGAACCTTCGGCAGGCGTTACCCAAAAAGCTGGCGCGGGCGGTGGTGCGGCTCCCCGGAAATCCGGGACGCCATCGCCAACGTAGAAAAAGGAATCACATTGATCATACGCCCAGGAAGTGTCGTTATTTGCGGTATCGATGGCTACGATTGTGGATTCTATGCAGCAGGTATGTGCCTCGCCATAATACCCGTCACCATCGGTATCTATGCCGGGATTATCGTATATCCAGTCAGCCCAGACGGCGTTTCGGGCCAGATCAGAGAAGTCGAGATTGGCCATATAGGCATTCGGGTTTGTGAGTAGGTTCTCGTTGTTACCGGGAATGATATGAAGGTTTTCCCCGGCAACATAGGCAAAAGAAATAGGCAGCGTCTGCCCCGGTGCAATATCGAACGGGCCGAATGACAACAGGTAGCGTGTATCAAAGCCGTCAGCGAAATCTTCGGCAAGGTCCTGATTAGGATAAATCCAGAGAGGGTCATTGACCTGAATCGAAGAAGTGTAAACCTGGTTATAGTCAAATTCCTGATTGCTGAGCACATAGTACTTATTGACATCACCCTCCGGTGTGCCTAACCCACCGGTTCGAAAATCCCGAAAAGACTCTTTGTTTAGGCCAACAGAATCTCGCTCACGGGGTCCGAAATCGAGTGACGGGCTGCCATTGCCAATCCACCAGTTATAACTGACATTAAGTTTCGTTGAGGGCGTACGTACAATGCGCGTGGCCGTAACATGCGGACATGGGTGAATTTTACCGTCACTATGAACCAGGTCAGGGTCACCATCGTCATCGGCAATCCAGGCGGCAAACACTGTATCCTCAAAAATGCAGTCGCCGTATTCTCCGGGGTAGGTGTGCAGAAAGCCGGTATGGTCATCAACGAAGGAACCCGTCCCGAAGCAGTCATAACAGACCATACAGTCCATGTATATCCCCATGTAGACATCCTGAAGCGTTCTGGCGCCGATATTCTTGATCTTGTAATCGAACAGAACAAAATCCTCGGCGTACGAATAGGACCAGGCATAGGATGCCTGTGTGACCTTGATATTGAGAGGTTGGTGGGGTTGACCAAAGTAGTCGATGGGAATACCGTCGGTTCGCGTATCGGTGTAGACCGAGATGTAATCCTCCTCTGATACGGCATCATCATAATATGGCGAGTTGGGATCCCGGATCGACCGATAGATCATTTCGCCAGGCACACCTTCGCCGGGATACATTTCGTAGGCCTGTTGCCAACCATCGGCTCCAACTGAGACAAGCGTGTCGCGTCCCACTACCGCCCCAATCCAAAATGCTCCGCCAAACAGGTAGACGATATTGGAACCTTTCGGATACTGGCAGGAGTGGCTAATCGGTTGTCCCGTGAACCAGTCAGATTGCGATCCCGGATGATAGGAAACTCCTATTGTGCCATTGTTGCTAACGGCCAGCTCGATTTTTCCAACACGGTGGGCCGCCAGGCAATGAGCTGGTACACTATTTGTAAAGCTGACTCCGTCTCTGGTGGGGTCAAGCAGCGTTCGTGCTCCGGCTGATCCAATAAGAATCAGTAGTATGGCTATTGTAATGAGCACTGACCTCAAAATCCCTTTCTCGGGTACGGGGACGAAACTACGATATAGAGTCTGTGCGTTATCTATATTGAAGGTTTGCATTCCCTACAATCACTGATTTTCTTAGGCAAATCAAGTCACATTTGGGTGGGTGATCACATTGGTCTGGAACTATCCAGTCACGCGCGATAATCATCACTTGTCCGGACTAATCAAATTGTCTAAGTTCACGCCATGTCCAGTTTACCATCATCGGTCCTTATCACCGGGGCCAACGGGTTTGTTGGAGCAAGGTTATGCCGTGCTTTTATAGAGCGTGGTTTTCGTGTTGTCGCCGGTGTACGTGAAAGTGCGAGTCTGACGACTCTTGAGAAACTTGAGGTCGAATATCGCAAGGGTGATGTTACCCAGCCTGAGACACTGCGGGAAATGGTCGCTGGAGTGGATTATGTTGTTCATAATGCCGGCGTAGTCAAAGCTCGACATAAGGACACCTTCTTTGAGGTCAACGAGAGGGGAACAAGGTCTCTCATGGAGGAGGTGGCGAAGAACAATCCGGATGTCAAAAAGGTGATCTACATTTCATCGTTGGCTGCAGCCGGTCCGGCAATTGAGGGACGACCGGTGACAGAGGATGATCAACCACGTCCGATCAGTATCTACGGCGAATCAAAACTGGCCGGAGAGAAAGCGGCACTATCTTACGCCGAACAGCTTAATGTTATCTCAATTCGCCCTCCCGGAGTCTATGGTCCTGGCGACCGCGAGATATTCTCGTTTTTCAACATTGTTAACAAGGGTATCCGTCCGCTGATTGGAAACATCAATCGTAAGTTGCAGTTAGTTCATGTCGATGATCTGTGCCGGGGTATCTGTCTGGCCACCACCGGAGAGACCGTGTCAGGTGAAAGCTACTTCATTGCCGAGAACCAATCCTACACTATGAAAGATCTTGTCGATATTCTGGCTCGGGCCGCCGGCAGGAAAGGGATCGCCCTCAGATTACCGGGAGCATTGTTCAAGCTGATTGCCGTTATCTCGGAGTTTACCTTCAAGGCGGTAGGGGCAACGCCAATGCTTACACGCGAGAAGGCACGCGAACTGCACACCTCGTGGGAAGTCTCGACATCAAAGGCACGGGGTGCCTTCGGCTTCGAATCGGAGATTCCATTTGAACAAGGTGCCCGCGAAACCTACAAATGGTACCGTCGGGAAGGTTGGCTGAAATGATATCCTATCCATTGATGGCCTGGTGTTTTGGTGTTGCCGGTGCGTATCTTCTGGTTCTCTCCGTGCTGTGGCATTGGCTTGAGAATATTCTGAACATCACCCGCGGCGTACCGGATGACCTTCTCGAACCGACCGGACCGGGGCTTTATGTCGTCAACTTCTTGACCGAGTTTGCCTTCTTTGTTGCCGTTCCAACTATGGCGTACAGTTTCTTGTATGTAGTATTACCCTTTGATGGTATCCGTGCGGCGGTGGCTGTCGCTTTGCTGGTTTTCACTCTGGGAGCAGTGCCTACTCTTATGGGGTTGACCGTACGATTGAAACTCTCGATGCCGTATTTACTCTTTTTCTTGTTTGGTTATTTTCTCAAGTTGGCCGGTTCATTGATTATCATCGGGTATATCTACCTGTTGTGAGGTTTGTTTATGGCTACTGACAATGACCGTCCGTTCAGAGAAGTTCGAAAGCTCTTTCCGCATACAAAAGAAGTCGTCTATTTCAACACTGCTTCCAACGGACCTTTCTCGACCAGCCTATGCCAGTCCATTGATGGTTACCTCCAGTCGCGGCTGGCGATCAAGGATGATACCCACGGAGCTTTCGACACCGCCGCTGAACTTCGTCGACACTATGCTGCTCTGACTGGGGCGAATGTACGGGAAATAGGATTGGGATTAAACACATCGTTTGGGCTCAATCTGGCGGCTTTCGGTCTGCCCCTGAAGAAGGGGGATGAGATTCTGGTTTCCGATATTGAGTTCCCGGCTGTTGCGTATACATTTCGCTCCGCCGCCGAGACTCGCGGCCTGAAACTGAAATTCGTCCCGTCGCGTAATCGTTGCTTCGATATGGAAAGTCTGGCTGACAGTATTACGCCCCGCTCGCGTTTGTTGGCTATTTCGTGGGTGCAGTTTTTCAACGGTTACCGCAACGATCTCAAGGCGCTTTCGGAGTTGTGCCGCAAGCATGATATGTATTTTGTCGTAGATGGTATCCAGGGCATGGGTGCCGAGCCGATCAATCTTCACCGAATCGGAGTAGATGTTTTCACTTCAGGTTGTCAAAAATGGATGCTCTCGCCCCAGGGATGCAGCTTTTTCTATCTCTCTGATCGTGTTCGCGACCAGATTAAGCCAACCTTCATGTCATGGCTCGGTGTCGATTGGCAACAACAGTTCACCGATCTGTTCCGCTATGACCTGCCCTGGTTCGATTCTGCCCGACGTTTCGAAATGGGGTACTACGTCGTTCTTAATCAGATAGGCATGTTGGAGTCGGCCCGACTGTTTCGGCAGCTGGGCATTCGCAACATTCGTCGACACAATTACGCCCTCGTGGATCATCTGGCACGCTATATCAAAAGAGATCCATACTACGCAATTACGTCGTCGATGGAGTCAAGACATCGCTCCGCGATTTTTACTTTCACCTGTACCGACTACGAACTGTTGCACCGTCACCTGATCAAGGAGAAGATCATCCTTGTCCAACGCGAGGGATCAATCAGAGTGGCGATCCATCTTCATAATAATCGTTCCGATGTCGATCGGTTAATTGGCGTGTTGAGGAGATGGTCGGCTAAAAGATCGTAGTTCTGTCAATCAAGTTTTTCTTTGATCTCGACATTCCGACCGACACTCGTCAAATGCTCATGAATTATTCGAGCGGCTACATGATGTCCCCGAGCGTTGAAGTGAATCGCATCCACCAGAGGGTCATCGAAAAGGCCGGTGTGTCGGTCGAACTCCACAGCCAGGTCAACCATTTTGATATTTGATATAGACGCTATTTCACGAATAATCCGGTTGTACTTTTCGTGAAAGGAATGCAGAGGGGAGCGATGCCCGGGTGGATAATATGTCGCGAGCAATGGAATCGGCGAGGTGAGCAAAATGGGCCGAGCACCATCATCTCTGATCCGCTGACACAATGATTCGATATTATCGCGGAAATCATCCGGCCCGACCCGATAAACCGGGGCACTTCGGTCAAAGAGAGAATCCCGGTCCTGCTCTATCATTACCAGTAGTAGTTTCTTCATTAATCGATAAGTATGCAGTCGGGATAGATTGTTCTGTATATCCAGCAGGAACTGGGGAGGAGGTTGTTGATCTTTGTCGGCTATCTGTGAGGCCGCCGCCCAGTGGTCATTGAATGCGAACAAAATTAACACGATGTCCGGTCCAAGCGAGCGCAAGTCAGACTCGTAGAAGCGTTTCCCTTGTAGTGATGTGTACCCCGGAATGGCACCGTTGATGACCTCGTATTCACCTGTCAACATGGTTTCGAGCTGCCTTAAATAGCCCGTTTCGTATGCGACCCCCCACCCAAAAGTACACGAATTGCCCAAACCCAGGATGCGAGGACGATTGGCATGTTTTTCAATTTCCGGCCCATGCAGACCCAGCGAATTGATCCGATATGTGCGGCCAATAAAGAATTTGGAAGACACCGTTCTGTCAGGGCGGAAACGCCAGAATAGATTATGGTCCTTTTTGAATATATCTGGATAGTCAAGAGCACGGTTGAGTATGAAAAAGCGATTTTGGAAAAATGTTTCTATCTTGGCGAGACGAATAACGCCATCTATTAACGCTACTAAAGTAACTAGAGATACCACAGCCACAACCAGCCGCAATACGATGTTAGAACTCCGTTTCGTCATGTTGGGAATATAGTTTCGTCCAGAGGATGTGTCAGGTTCGAAATAGCCGTAGTTCTACTTGCTCGAGTAGACCGGCCTGAGAACTTCGACTATGGTCTGAGCCGCAACTGCGTGTCCCTGGGAATTGTAGTGTACGGCATCGCCGTAGGCATCGTCGAATAGGTCGTTACGCTGGTCAAAGACTTGTTGCAAATCTGCGACGGCCAAGTTCTCCCTGTGTGCCAGATCGTGTATCGCCTGCTGATAGCTGGCGTGAATCCGGTGAAAAGGAGACACCGTTTCATCGAAATAGATATCCATAGCGGCGATAGGAGGAACGACCAGAATTGGTGTGATAGCCCTTGAATGAGCAAGACGAACCATAGATCGAAGATTCATATAGAACTGGTCCTGCGAAACTCGTCGCGTAGCAACCGATCCCAGTGTCAGATTCTGTTTCTTGTCGGTTAGGGACAGCACTAACATTCTCATGAACTGATAGGTCTTCAAGGGTGCCAGGAGATTGTGTCCCTTAAGCAACCACGGAGCCGGCATCTGTTGGTCACAATCGGGTATGCCCAATCCGGCGGCCCAATGGTCATTCCATCCAAAACATATTAGCACAACGTCAGGATCGAGGTGTACCAGTTCTTCTTCGAAATAAATCCGACCCTGATGTGACGAATAGCCCGGAACGCCGGCGTTGATTATCTCGACGGTGTTTCCGTATTGTTCTTTGACAAGTGGTTCAAGTTGTGCTGTCCAGGTTTGCGCCCAGGGGACACCCCAGCCGAACGTACACGAATTGCCAAGAGCTACGATGCGTAGTCCTGATTTCTGCCTCTGTGTTTCGGGGCCACGTCTACCCGACGAATTAATGTGGTAGTCAATGTAGCAAAATGCCCGGGAGTCTATTGTCTGATTCTCTCTGAAACGCCAGAACAGTCGAGCATCCTTCTGGTAAATGTCGGCGAAGTCAATGTCGCGATTCAGAGGGAAGAACTGATTCTTGAAGGCGGGCTCGACCTCAATAGCATTGAATACGAATTCAGATACTAGCAGAAACCCCAGCAGAAAGACAAGGCCTACCAGAAGTTTCACATAAACAGGCACCGGCCTGATGCGGTGCTCAGGTTGCAAGGTAGCCATAGATTCGCTCCGCAACTTAGAATAGCGAATAGATGAACGGGGCCAGCGCCGACGATTCGGTGAACACTACCAACAAAGATAGCAAGACCAGAAAGAGCAGAATAGGTCCCAGCCACCATTTCTTGGAGGTCTTCAAGAAATGAAACATCTCAGATAGTATGCGTAATCGTCGAAACATGGCGATCAGTCAGATAAAAGTTGTAACAAACTGGGGCAAGAACAAGTTCACCAACGCACCTGCGCTAGTCATCACTCTTCTCGAATTTGAACTTCCGCAACAGAGCCCCAGAAACCATCCTCTTATCCACAATATAACCGCCGAGGAGGACAAAGTCAATACCACCCGAGCAGAATGTGGCGAAGGCATCTTCGGGAGTGTTAACGATGGGGTGTCCACGCAAGTTGAAAGAGGTGTTGAGCACAACGGCCACTCCGGTCAGTTTACGGAATTCATCAATAAGGCGATGAAAAATCGGATTGTCCTCGGCGGATACGGTCTGAATGCGAGAGGAATTGTCAACGTGTGTTACGGCTGGGATGGTTGCACGTTTGTCGGAATGTACGTTGAAATTGAACAACATAAAGGGCGACTCGCCCTGACAATCGAAGTAGTCTGCAGCGTGTTCAGCCATTACGGCTGGAGCAAATGGTCGGAACGGTTCGCGGTATTTTACTGCGGCGTTGATCTTCTCTTTCATGGTATTGTCGCGTGGGTCGGCTACGATTGAGCGGAACCCAAGCGCTCGTGGTCCAAACTCGGCTGCGCCCTGGAAAATGGCAACGATCTTTCCGTCGGCCACGGCCTTAGCCGCCCGCGTCGCAAGCTGACCGACATCTCCGGCTTCGTGTGGAATATTCTCGCGGTCGAGGAAATTCCCGATCTCGTCATCATCGTACACCGGGCCCAGATTCCAAAATGGCTGGGGGCGCTTATTGTCCTTTGTGCACTGGTAGTGGGTGTAGAGTGCTGCGCCTACGGCACCGCCGGAGTCACCGGCAGCGGGCTGGATGTAGATATTGTCGAAAATCTGTTCTCGAAGAAGGAGACCGTTGGCTCGGCAATTGAGCGCGACGCCGCCAGCCATGCATAGATTGTTCATACCGGTTTTTTCGCGTACATGACGTGCCATGCGCAGGACGATTTTTTCGGTAACTTTCTGAATTGACGCGGCCACGTCGTTATGGAATGGTTGCAGATCCGACTCCGGATTGCGTCGGGGTTGGCCAAACAATTTCTCCATTGCCGGGCCGGTCATGGTCAGACCATGGCAGTATGTGAAGTAGTCGAGGTTCAGGTGGATCGAACCGTCATCATGGATAGTGACCAGTTTCTCCTCAATCAGGTCGGCATAACGCGGAGTTCCGTATGGAGCCAGCCCCATGATCTTATATTCGGCAGAGTTAACACGAAAACCCAGGTAGTAGGTCATGGCCGAGTATATCAGTCCCACCGAATGGGGATAATGCATCTCATCAATCAGTCGCACTCGATTGTTGTCACCGACTCCATAAGAAGCATTGGCCCACTCTCCAACGCCGTCGATCGTAAGAATTGCTGCCTGTTCGAAAGGTGAACAATAGAACGCTCCGGCGGCGTGTGATAAGTGATGCGGTAGGAAAAGAGCCTCGCCATCGTAACCCAGTTCCTTGTGAATAACGTAATCAACCCAAAGTTTGCGACGTAACCAGATAGGCAGGGCGGCAAGAAAGGCCTTGTAGGAACGGAAGGGGTTTGCCATATAGCCGGTCAGGATGCGTTCGAACTTGAGCAGCGGCTTGTCATAGAAAACAACATGATCCAAATCGTTGATCTCCAGACCGGTCCGCTTGAGACAATATCTTACTGCGCCGACAGGCAATTCCGGGTCATGTTTCTTCCGACTGATGCGTTCTTCGCTTGAAGCGGCTTGCAGAACCCCATCGCACACAATCGCGGCGGCGGCATCATGATAAAAGCAGGAAATACCGAGGATGCGCATGGTCAACTCAGTCGTCGCAAAGAGCTCTGGTCCGGCTCATTATCACGAACCGGTTTCCAATTGGTTTTAGTTAACGATTTCTTTCTGCGTCCATCAAGCGGATCCCAGCCAAACAGACGCATACATAGTCCCATCGGGGCAACGGCAACAAAGTAAAACAGTGTTAGCAATAGCAAGGTGTTGAAGCGACCCACTACGAGAGCGAATTTCATCCATCCATGCCAGATTGTTTTTAAAAGTTTTTTCATCAAACATACACCGTTATATTAAAATCAATTGATGATAACGTCAGTTTTTCGTATCTCAAAGTATAATATCGGTATGACTGACCTCTTCGGTAATAGGTAACTGCAATGTCTCTGTCTGATGATAAGATTCTGGTAACTGGCGCTTCCGGGTCGCTGGGTAAACAACTCCTGTATGAGCTTGACCGTCGCGGTCTGAAATCCGTTGCGCACGCACGCGAATCATCCGACACCAGGTATGTCGATTCTCTTGGATTGGAGAAACGGATAGTTGACCTTCAGGATTACGATGGGCTTCCTGCGCTTGTTAAAGGGATTGATGTTATCATCCATACGGCCGCGTGGGTGAATTTTCGACAGGACTGCGCGGAGCAGTTTACCGAGATTAATACGGTTGCACCGTGTCGCCTGTTTCAGGCGGCTCAGAAAGCTGGTGTGAAGCGGTTCGTGCATGCCTCGACTGTGGCTGCGACGGCTGCCCTGCCTCGTAAGTCGGATACAATCAACGGTCGCGTTGGGGCTCGGCTGAAGATTTCAGAAGACAACAAGTTCAATCTGGGGCATTTTCGTATTCCCTATATTATAACCAAACATGAAGCCGAAATCGAACTGGAAAAGCTATCGACGAGCGGTGACACCGAGTTGGTGACGGTGAATCCATCGATCATCGTGGCCCCATCCAGAACGGGCGATGATCGCGGTAAAGCACTCCAGACTTTTAGTCGGTGGCTGATGCCTGATTTACCTAACCGCGTTAATCTGGTCGATATTCGTGATGTCGCTCCTGCCGTAATCAATGCCATCACCGATGGTCGTCCCGGGCAACGCTATATCCTTGGAGGGGACAATGTCACGGTGCGGGAATTGATTCTGGCTGTTTCCTCAATTCTTGGCAAGATACCCCATCTGGTGCGGATTCCACGCTGGTTTCTCAACCTTGTGGCTACCTCTTCGTCCTCAATCAGTAAGATACGAGGCGGCAAGGTCTCGGTTTATCCCGACCTGGTGAAGCTTCTGGACTATGATTGGAGCTATTCATCCATGAAAGCCCGTCGGGAACTTGGCTTTACGAGCCGCTCGCTTGTGGATACGCTAAACGCATTGCTCACCAATTCCTTTAATGGCACCTACATGAGACCTGCGCCGTAGATAGGCTCAATGGTCGCAAAATTACCAATCCGACTCTTGCTTGACAGGTGCCTGTACATATCCTTATCATTCCCATTCGTTGAGGCTTTTGTGTGCTCTATGTGATATGGAAAACAAGAAGGATCGATCTCTGATGAACAAAACATGGATTGTTGGTTTGCTGGTTGTTATTGTCCTGTACACAGGAGCTACTCTGTGGTTTGCCGCAGGCGAGTCTAAGATTATTTATGAACAGTTGACAGAGACGATTGAACACCCTCCGTACGCCGACCTTGATATTAACCGCGTGGAATTGACCACCGACGATACTGTGAAACTGGTGGGTTGGGAGATCACAGCAGCTCCAGAGGATTCTTCAAACTACTGGCTCATCTACTTTCACGATCGGGGTCAGACGGTAGCATCAAACCTCGACGAATACATGCTGTTACGCAGCATGGGACTCAACGTCCTTGCTGTAGATTATCGAGGATTTGGTGAAAGCGGCGGTGAGCCGACCGAAATCGGGCTTGGACTTGATGCTCGGGCTTGCTATCACCAAATCAAACATGTCAGGGACATTAAATCGACTGACATCATCCTCTACGGTGTGGGTCTTGGTGCTGCGGTAGCCATAGATGTGGCGGTAGATGTAAATGCAGCCGCTGTAGTAGTTGTGGCTCCATACACTTCAGCTTGTGCGGTCGTAGGCGAATGCTATCCGATGTTCCCGGTTAGCTATTTTATTAGCTCTGAGTTTAATTCACTGGCCAGAATTCCACAGATCAATACTCCTAAACTGTTTATTCCATCTGGAACCGGAGAGTGTGGCACGGCGAATCATGCACGGCAGTTGTATGATGCTGCCTCGAAATACAGAACGCTGTTCGACTGGGGCGATTCACCGGCAGGTGTCTATGACCACAGCTTCTTTACGGAAATCTCTCGTCTCCTGGTCGCCAACTCCCCAATTGGTCTGAATCTGAAAACACCTCAATTACTTCTATCCGATTCGCTTCTTGTGTGGATTGACGATGAGGGGATAGGTTATGCGGTGCGGATGTATCAGGAAATCAGAAACAGCGACTCTACCGACTACGATCTAGACGAATATCAACTCGACCGCATCGGGCAGAGTCTGCTACAGGAAAATCGTCTCCAAGAGGCGGAACAGATGTTCCTCCTGAATATCGATGCTTTCCCTGGTTCGTTTCATGCGTACAATCAACTGGCTCAGGTCCTGATAAGATCGGGAGATTCTGAAACAGCCGAAGGTTACCTGCGCCGTTCGCTCACGCTTCAACCGAACAACAACCCGGCGACGGAGTTGCTTCAGAATCTGACCCGGTAGGATTGTTTGGTCATGCACATTACGGAGTCTATTCGCAAACCATAATTTTCAAACCAATGGAGAAATATCATGCGCAAGCTCGTTCTGCTCGTCTGCATGGTGGTGACAACGTCACTCCTCTTTGCCACTTCGATCTCAGCGGGGATGATTCCCCAATGGGAAGCCCCATCCGGAAAGCTGGGTTTCTACCCTATTTCCAACGAACTTTCCTTCTATCAGAACTATGATGACGCCGGTGAAAATCGAGGGAGGACATTTCAAGTTGTCTCGATCAACTCATTCAAACTACTCACGTCATTTACTTTTGAGTTCACAGGTGATTTCAATTGGAAATACTCATACGCCGATCCCTTTGACCTTTCGCTGGGCAAAAATAACTATGATTATTACGTAGAACTTTCGCTGGTCAAACCGGTAACGAGTTTTTTAAGTCTGAATGTCCAACGCGTTATTGCGACCTTTGAGTCCAAACCGATTAACCAGTTTGGGGTAAGGTTGGTGTTTTAGAAGAAGAATCTCATGAGTGGAAGACACCGCAGCTGTTGTCCACGGAATCAAGACATCAATACGGAATCAAGACATCAATAATGATCTGGAGCGGTTTAGGCTATATTTGAACAGTTCTTTAATAAAATAGGAAAGTGATTACGAGAGTCAAAAGAAAAAAAATGGTCTGGACTCTAGCAATAATCGCTGTGATAGTGATTATCGCTAGCGTTTTGTCAATTGTTATTAAGAACTTTTCTCATTTTGAGAGTAAGCCTTACTTGAGAGATCAAGGTGAGACTGCCCAAGTATTGGTTCTTTGCTACTCACGTAACGGGAATACTGAAGCCATGGCCAAGGAAATTGCCAAGTATCATGATGCTGATTTAAAATTCATTGAAGCTGAAAGCTACAGTAGAGATTTCACAGGCTGGTACAATGCTTTTATCGATGCTAGTAACGAAACAGAAACAATTATTAATCCCGAAACGATTGACATGAGCAGTTATGATTTGATTTTTCTTGGTTCTCCTATATGGCTATTCCGTCCGGCACCTCCAATTTGGACGTTTGTAAGAAACAATGATTTCACCAACAACAAAGTAATTTTATTCAACACATTTAATAGTAGGTTCGAGCAGGAAAATATAGATGAATTTGGTGATCTCATCGTAAGTAAAGGTGGCACATTGATAGATCATATTTACATCAGAAGAGGTCGTGCTACACCATTACAAAAAGATGGCAACGATGTGATTATGGAAACAATGGAAATCTTGAAACAACAGTGGGGTAATAAAGTTTCGGATAGCTCAACACAATAGTTCCGTAGGAAGTAAATGCCCACAGATAATCGGCCATTGACCAACACTGTCCGATAGAACAAATTGCCAAGGGTTACAAGTGTGTAGTGGGCAGCAGATGCCCTAAACAGGTGATACCTGTCGCCTGCCCCAATCAATTTGCAACTCTTCGGCTGCCGATGCGTTTAACTTATGCCGACATAACTTATGCCAGCTATTGAATATTTCCGGCAGTTGGTGTATACTATATGTAGAGTTCTTTGACATATGAAGTTGTCACGTCCTTTCATGGCCGCGACAGCTCACTCCTTCGACGATACGATTTCGATTATGGGGGTGAACTGGATTCGACGGGTTTAGTGGAGGGTTGTTGGCGTGCCGGGGTTGTCTGGGGCCCCGTTAAAAAACCGGGCAAAACACTAATTGGCGAATCTAATTACGCCATGGCAGCCTAGAAATAGTGCAGCCCGTTGTACCTGAACCGTTGTCTCTCGGGTCAGACTACAGCGCCGCAAAAGGAGACTCGGCTTTCCGACGCCTTTAAGGAGAGCTTAAAAACAAAGGCTGGCTTTGCCGGTGGCCTGTTGGTTGGCAGCTTGCAGAGCGAGAAATTATAGACCAACTACGCACGTAGAAAGCAGCCAGACGGTAGATTCGGACGGGGGTTCGATTCCCCCCACCTCCAATTGTTATAACTTGTTACAGTTCATCTAAATACGCCGGCATAATAGGTCGGATGATTTGTGTATACCCCCGTCCCTCTGCTATAACTACGAATATCGAACAATAACTTACAACGATCGTAGTCACGATTTGGTCACAGTGAAACCCGTCTGAGTTTATGTTGCAATGTGGTGAGGATGTCCTCTTTATTGAATTCGATGTCTGAATCATGAAGTGGATGGATAGTACATGTCGGCAGATGAGTTAGAAAGACCCAGATCATCGGGGGAACACCAAGAAGTTCCGCTTGTATCAGAGCCCACCGGCGTTGAATCCCCGGGCATCTTTCGCAGGCTTCCTATCGTATGTTTCTTCATTGCATTAATCTACTTCCTGATCGGTCGCTTACGGTTCCCAAGACGATTCGTCGCTCGATCATTTGAAATCGATGAGGATCAAGTATTCACTGTATTCCGCTATATGAAGCGAAGAACCGAACGCGAACACAGCCATGTCGGACCGGTCGTCCTTGTTGTACGCTTCCATTTTGCGAGATTCTCACAAACAGCTAATCGCAGACTGTCACTCATTCCAATTCTGTTGATAGCGGGATTTCCCGGCTTTCACGAAAAAATATGGATGATCAATGAAGAGAACGGCGAATGGCTCGGTCTGTACGAATGGGAAACTGAGCGAGTCGCCAAGGACTACGAGAAATCCTTCGTGCTTAGACTAATGACACGAAGAGCCGAAGAGGGCTCGGTCTCTCTGCGAATTATACGAGGTGCATCGGTCTCAGGCTATTTGCAGAAGAAGGATCGTTCTATTGCGCAGTAGGAGAGATTATGGAAGTTGAGGAGCACTTACAATTCGGAAAAACCAACGCATGAAAGCAATTGTATGTACAAAATACGGACCACCGGATGTTCTTCAACTCAAGGAGGTAGAGAAACCTACTCCGAAGGACAATGAAATACTAGTAAGGGTTTATGCGTCGACAGTAACAGCAGGGGACTGTAGAATTCGAAGTTTCACATGGGCTCGCTGGTTCTGGCTCCCCGGGCGAATAATGTATGGTCTAAGAAAGCCAAGAAAAAAAATACCAGGGTGTGATCTAGCCGGGGAAATTGAATTAGTAGGCAAAGCTGTAAAACTATTTAAGGAAGGCGATCAGGTTTTTGGATATACCAAGGGAGTATTTTTTAATGGTTGTAATGCTGAGTACAAATGCCTTCCTGAAGAAGAGTTAGTTGCAATAAAACCGGCCAATATGACCTATGAGGAAGCCGCCGCTGTTCCTATCGGGGGACTTTCAGCATTGCATTTTCTTAGAAAAGGAGATATCCAGAACGGACAAAAAGTTCTTATCCATGGAGCCTCTGGCAGCGTAGGCACTTTCGCGGTACAACTTGCCAAATACTTTGGCGCAGAAGTCACCGGAGTTTGCAGTACCATAAATTTAGAATTGGCAAAATC
This sequence comes from Candidatus Zixiibacteriota bacterium, assembly GCA_019038695.1. Taxonomy (NCBI): domain Bacteria; kingdom Pseudomonadati; phylum Candidatus Zixiibacteriota; species Candidatus Zixiibacteriota bacterium. The sequence goes on along the minus strand of JAHOYZ010000003.1, from coordinate 2,424 downwards.
TCTGGGAGCCGATAAGGTCATTGATTACACGAAAGAGGATTTTACTAAAAACGGCCAGACCTATGACGCCATTTTTGACACAGTTGGCAAAACGACCTTTCCACATTGTAAAGGATCTCTAAAGCAAAGAGGTGTCTATCTGACAGTTGATTGGCCCTTTCTTCAAGCACTATGGACGTCAATTGTGGGTGGCAAAAAAGTAATAATTGGGATTGCACCAAATATAACTGAAAATCTAATTTTCCTCAAGGAACTTATTGAAGCTGGCAAGATAAAATCGGTCATAGATAGATGCTATCCTTTGGAACAGATTGTCGAGGCTCACAGGTATGTCGACAAAGGGCACAAGAAAGGTAACGTCGTCATTACGGTAACATAGAAAAATAATGCCCTGCAAATAGAGAAAGTCTATACAAGACTTTGAATTAAAATGTTGGGTCTCTCCTCACATTAAGAAACGGCGAAAAACAACTATCCATACAATCAACCCCAATCCGAAATTTGTATGATTAACGAGACTGGTAACAATGTAAAGTGATCTTCTTGGTGTTTTCGAAGCCAAAAAACCAAGCCCTATGCTGGGATACAGCCATAACCATGGCAGGAGAACCGTTGTTAATCCAAATATCAGAGGCATCCACAGTTGTTGGCGAATTGTCGGCACTTTTAATTCCGTGAGAAGATAGATTCCTGCTAGAACGATTCCTATCAAATAATGAGACAATAATGTTGCCGATTTTTCATAATTCAATACCGGTGTTTGATTGATATCCTTATGTATGAATTTTCCCTTAGCATATAAATGGTCCATCGTCCGACAACTTCAGGTTTTATCATTTGGTGAACGATCTTAGATTCGGTGAGAATAACAGCTAACATATCCATGATAAGGGTCGCCACGATACCCATTAAGATCATTTCTGCAAAATTTATCATTTTTCTTTTCCTGTTAGAAAGGTGAATGAATATGGACTCTTGTCTTGAATTTTAGGTACAGGTTGTAATAAGTCAATCAGTTTTCCATCAAACGCATAGCGAGCATTAAGGTCAAGGGCATTGATCATTGATGTCAAAGATTGGTGGCCACTACTTTTCCAACATAAGTAGCGGCTTGAGTCAAAAAAAACGGTCACAATTTGGTCACAATAGGGTGTAAGTCCTTGTGCCACAACGCGAGTATGGGGTTCGATTCCCCCCACCTCCACCAATATCATTGGTTTTTTTCCTGCGGACAGCGGCGCAAAAGGCCGGATCATTTACTCATACCCCCATCCCCCCTCTATATCGCTGAATATCAAGCAATAACTTGCGACGACGGTGGACACAATTTGGTCACAGTTCACTCTGCTCCTGTTCATCTTGCAATACGGAGAAGTTTACCTTATTTTGAATTGATTATTGATTATTGATTAGGGAGAAAAACTTGAACGATTACCAACTACTCATAGATTTCCACAAGCATGCGGTGCGGCAAGGACCGGGTGGAGAAGCTGAAACAAAACGAGCGCTGGAGTTGGCCGGACTTGACCGGTCACGCCCTCTGAAGATTGCGGATATTGGCTGTGGCACGGGCGCGTCGACCGTCCTGCTCGCAAAGGAGCTGGATGCGGAAATCACCGCCGTGGATTTTCTATCGGAGTTTCTTGACGAGCTCCAATCCAGAGCGCACAACCATGGGGTAGCAGACAAAATCACCACACTGAACTGCTCCATGAATACTCTGCCTTTTTCTGACGAGGAGTTTGATGTGATCTGGTCCGAGGGAGCTATATACAACATGGGTTTTGAGGCCGGTGTTTCGGCCTGGAACCGGTTCCTGAAACCGGGGGGAAAGCTCATCGTTTCCGAAATAACCTGGCTCAGTGTCACACGACCGCATGAGCTCCAGTCTTATTGGGAGAAGGAATACTCGCAGATTGATGTCGCCTCGTCAAAAATAGGAGTCCTCGAGCGTCATGGCTACAGCCCAGAGGCTTACTTCTTCTTGCCGATCCATTGCTGGCTTGAGAATTACTATCGACCCATGCAGATCCGTTTTGACGAGTTCCTTGAGCGGCATGGTCAAAGTACTCAGGCAAAGGCGATTGTTGAAGTGGAAAAAGATGAAATAGCCCTTTATGAAAGATACAGTGACTACTACAGCTATGGTGTTTATGTGGCGAAAAAGCTCTGAGCATGACGACTGAGGGGATCTATAGTTTTAAGATGTCTATGCCGCTCATACGGCAGTGAAAAAGTGGTCACAATAGGGTGTAACTCCTTGTGCCACAACGCGAGTATGGGGTTCGATTCCCCCCGGCTATTGTACCATTTTTAAGTTAGTTTTATCACAGCGTTTGTCAAGTTCGCTGGGGCTTGAAAACAGAAACTAGTCCAGTATGGCATCGATGCTGTTGAGTCCATACACCGGAGGAATGCCGGACA